>JBOFXO010000223.1:0-4322 GCA_051654185.1 Vibrionaceae bacterium
TGCGCAATAAGTTTAATTTCACATCCCTCATCACACACTTGAATAGCGTTGATCACAAGGTTTGCTAGCGCGCCGGCAAGCGCATTAGCGTTACCATAGAGCGCAACCGGCTCAAGCGGCAGCGAGATGGCAAACTGCGCAGATTTGCTTTCGACCATCGCTTCGACCATCGGCTTAAACTGCTCGATAAGCTCGCTGAGCAAAAAAAGATGCGTGACTTTATTGTCACCCCCTTTTGCAAACAGCAGCATGTCATTAACTTGTTTTTCAATGTCATACAAACGATCGAGCAATTTAGATTGAAAGCGCTCGCGATTTTCTTGCGTCAATTTTGGCGATGAAAGATTTGCTGCATACAACAGCGCCCCCGCAAGCGGCGTCCGCACCTGATGCGCTAGCGATGAAATCATTTTGCCAAGCGAAGATAAACGCTGCAGATCGCTTAGCCGCGCTTGCAGCTGACGCGTCTCGGTCATGTCTGTGATCAAGATCAGCTGGCCATGCGGCGAAGCTGAAATTGCCAGCTTAACTTTACGCCCATCGTGCAAAGAGACTTCGTGGCCGTCGTCATCACGTGGCGCAAAGGCACGCGTTATCACATCAAGCCAGCGCTCTTTTTCCAAAGGAGCGCCAAGCAAGCGATACGCCTCAGGGTTTGCCTCAGCAACGCGCCCGAGCGGATCAAGCAAAATCACGCCGGCGGGCATCACACTTAGCACTTGTTTATAGCGAAGAACTTGTAGCTGTTCATTGCCAAGTAAAGAATTTGTTATATCCATTAACTCAAATGGTATCCTTTTAATTCAATGCAGCGGCGCACACTAAAAAGAATAAAGCACCATCTACACTTTAGCTTTCGCAATCAAAAGCAAATCGCGCTGTTCTCATTTTTTTTAAACTGGTTTCGACTCTAAAACTACTCGCGCTGTAATCCATACTTACGCATTTTTTCCACAAGTGTCGTACGACGCATGCCAAGCATGCTCGCCGCACGAGCAACCACGCCCATGTTAACGTCTAGTGCTTGGCGGATAAAATCGACTTCTAAATCAACCAAAATCGTTTTTAAATCCAAGCCATCATCAGGCAGCTGCAGCGGGATATAAGCCCCGTCCGTGTCACAAGAAATGCGTGTACTTTCATCGAAAGCGGCGGCAGGTTTCTCTTTTTTTTCAATTTTTTCAATTACTTCACATGGCTCACTGTCGCTAAAAATTTCACAAAGCGCGGCGCGCTCTAAATGCTCTTCATCATCGCTAAAAGAGAAGGTGGGCGTTTTGCTAACACTAAAATTGAGTGAATGCTGCGCGCTTTCTTGACGGTACTGCTTAGGAAGATGATGTAAATCAACAGTTTGCCCTGGATACAAAATCATCAGCCGCTCAATAGCATTCGACAACTCTCTGACGTTTCCTGGCCAGTCGTACGAGCTTAGCGCATGCATCGCGCGCTCCGTCAAACAAATAGTTGAATCAAAGCGCCCCATCAGCTCTTGCATAAGCAGCGCAATATCTTCTTTACGCTCGCGCAGTGCCGGCATTTCAATAGGAAAAACATTGAGCCGATAAAAGAGATCTTCACGAAAGCTGCCAACGCTGATCATTTGCTCTAAATTGCGATGCGTTGCTGCAACGACCCGCACATTGACATCAATGGTTTTATTGCCGCCCACGCGCTCAAATGAACGCTCTTGCAGTACTCGCAGCAATTTAACCTGCATGGGTGCAGGCATATCGCCTATTTCATCTAAAAACAGCGTGCCGCCATTTGCCATCTCAAAACGGCCTTTTCGCGCACAAATCGCGCCAGTGAAAGCGCCTTTTTCGTGGCCAAACAGCTCACTTTCTAACAGATCAGGCGGAATAGCGCCGCAATTAACCGGCACAAATGGGCCTTTATTACGCTGTGAGTGCTCATGAATGCTGCGAGCAACAACCTCTTTTCCTGTGCCTGATTCGCCTAAGATCAGCACGTTAGCATCCGTTGTTGCAACTTGCTGGATCAGATGGCGCACTTCATCGATTGCAACACTTTGACCGACAATATTTTGTTGCAGTGACAATTTTTTCGCTATGCCCAAATTTTTGACGGCAGGCTGACCGCGAAATTCTTGGCAGTGATGCAAAGCATCGGCTAACTGCCCATAATTTAATGGCAAGCTGATCGACGCAACAAAATTGCTCAAATTACAAAATGCTTTTTTATGCTTATCAAGCGCAATAACAGGCAAATCTGGGTATTTTTTTAATTGACTGATCAAATTAAAAAGTTCGATTTCTTTTTCTATATTTCCAACAAAACAAGCTTTTAAAGACTGCTGCCATATTGACGCATTAATACCATTAAATGGCATTAATTCACACGGCTCTGCTATAAAATTTAAAATTACGCCAAGATCATGACGAAACATATTATCGTTTTCTATAACGAGTATTTTCGTTAAATCATGCATAAATAAAAATCTCTATTTTCACAGTTAAAATAAAACACAGCACTCAATAATACTACCCACGCATAGCGATTAACCCATTGAGCATAAAAGACCACTGATTTAATGCAGGTATAAGATCCAAATTGTAGTGCATTTTTTTTATTTTCAACGGAATCTATTTGATAACTTGATCTAGTTGATAGCACAAATAAAAAAGCTGCGACAAAATACAGTCACAGCAATACATCGCATTTATTAAAGTTATAAAAAAATTATCACCCACTCACGCAGGCAATAAAAATATATTATTAATAATTAAATTTAATATTTATCTATTCTGTTTGAGGCTCGCTATTACGATATTTTTCTGGAATTTGTTCCCACGCAGATTTTATTTCGCGCAATATTCCAATTGCTTCATCTAATAAAAGCGTATTGTTATCTAAATTAGCCAATGAAACTTGGCGAATAATGTAGTCATACAGCGCATCTAAATTTTGCGCAATTTCTCCGCCATCTTCCATTGATAAGCAAGCTCGCAAATTAACAACAATATCAAGCGCTTTACCAATCTTTTCGCCTTTAAGGGGAGTGTTTTTTTGCTCGATAGCAATTTTGGCCTGGATCAATCGCTCAATTGCACCGGCCATTAGCATCTGGATCACTTTGTGAGGTGATGCCTCTGTCAATTGGCTATCAATCGAAACTTTTTTATAAGCCTGAAGTGACCCTCTCATAACAATCCTTAGCTACTCACATTTTTATACAAAATGACCGATTTGCGTCCTTTAATAACATAGCGCATTTTTTCTAAAACAGCGCCACGCTGTTGATTTATTAGAGAAAAAATTCTTTCAGCCCTAATTATTGCGAGCTGCCACTCATCTTTTTGCACAGTATTCATAGCGTTTTCTAGCTCAAGCATCTGCGCTTTACGCTGCGCTAAAAGCGCGGTCACAGCCTCAGCATCGACATCTTCTTGCAAAAGATGCTCGATAAGTTGTTCATCAAGAAGCGCTAATTTAAGGTGCGGCATAGTTAACCTGGCATCATCCTTGTCATCGCCGCTAATTGAGAGCGCATCTCACCAACGGCGTCATCCATGGCAGCAAATTGTCTTTTGGTTCGTGTTTCGATATCAGTAAGACGGCTATCAAGCGTAGTTTGATCTTTTTGCAAGCGCAACCTTTGCTCAGATAAGGTCGATTCGCGGTTACGAATAGCCCCCGCAGCGCCGGTAAAATTTCTTACCACCTCTTCAACTTTGCGGGCAAATCCGTCAGAACCTGCAAAAAAAGGCGTCAAACTGGCAAAATTTTGCCGCAGCTGGCGATCAAATTTGACATGCTCAACCTCAAGCGTCCCTTCTTTAGTTGTGATGATCCCAAGATCGCTGAGCGTTTTGACCGCCTCATCGGCGTTGTTGATAGGCGATGAAAAAAGGCTGCGCATCTGCCCAACAGCCGTTCGCACCACCGAATCGCCAACCAAGGGGCCACCTTCTTGCGCCTGTGGATCATATTGCGTCAAAGTTCGCGACACTTGATAAAAAGCATTATAAGAATCCACAAATTGTAAAAGTTCTTGCTTAATGCGATCGCGATCTTCTTCTACCGTGAGCGTCAGCGGCTCTTGACTTAGCTCACTTAACGCATTGATTTCAAATGTAACCCCTTGGATAACATCTCGAAAACTGTTCGTTGCACTTGATGCGCTGACTAGCCCATCAATGATCACCGATGCATCACTTGCAGCTTGAAGCTCGCGCATGGCACCGCTTTCTCCATTTTCAGCATAGGAAAACTGCGCCAAAGGACTGCCAAGCGGCGCTTGAACCTGCACCGCGATTTGATTTTTCACGCCCATTTTTTCTGCGCTGATCACAAGGCTT
>JBOFXO010000224.1:0-1734 GCA_051654185.1 Vibrionaceae bacterium
GGTTAACACCGCGAATAAGCAGCGGCTTACCATTGAGCAGCAGCTGCCCGTGCTTTATCTCCACTTTGCGAAAGCCAACCGCGTACGCTTCGCTTTCAATGTGCTCGCCATTTTCATCCAGCAAAGAAACGACCAAGCGGTACAGGTGCGGCTCCTCAGCGCTCCATTTTTTAGGCGCGCTCACCGCTAAAGTTTGATACACCACATCTTGATAAGTGCCGCGCTCGTCGATCCTTTTATTATTTGGCGAAGCTAAAAGAGGCTCGCTTACCGCATCTTTGCCGTAAAACAGCTGCAGCTGCACCTTAAAGGTGGCCGGCGCATCGATGCTTGTCACAACGCTTAAACTGCCATCGCGATAGCTTGCATCAAGATCTGGGGTGATAAAAACATCGCTGATCGCGTGCTTAGGCTTAGAAAGCAAGGTCACATCACGAAAGATCCCACTTAGCCACCACATGTCTTGATCTTCTAAGTAGCTACCATCAGACCAGCGCATTACCATTACCGCCAGCACGTTTTCACCCTGCTGCACAAACGCCGACAGATCAAACTCGGCCGGCAAACGGCTGTCTTGGCTATAGCCTACCCACTGACCATTACACCACAGGTGAAATGCGCTGTTTACGCCGTCAAAAATAATGCGCTGTGTTTGCAGCAGATCCGCGCTCTCAAGCGAAAATGTACTGCGATAACAACCTGTTGGATTTTCTTCTGGCACACACGGCGGATTAACGGCAAAGGGGTATTTCACATTGGTATAAATAGGCTTGTCATACCCTTGCAGCTGCCAGTTGCTTGGCACCGTGATCGTATCCCACGCGCTGTCATCAAACTGAGGCTGCATAAAACTTTCAGCGACCGACTGCGGCGCTGCAAATAGCTGAAATTTCCACTGACCATTGAGGCTACGCCGCTGCGGGTTGATGTTTTTTAATGCATCCAAGCTGCTGCGAAAACTAAACAGTGGGCTGTGCGCCTTCATTTTATTCACCGCAATTGACTGCGGATTTTCCCAATCTCGCCGTTGCAAGATCTGTTTAAAATCAACCATAGCTACCTCATTTACCTACAAAAGTGGCGATAATATAAAGTGAAAACGTTTTCACAACTATCGAATAAATCACATAAATTTTCAATTTTTCATCTATTATGCTCGGCAGCAAAATTGTTTTTCCCCGTAGAGCGTAATAATTAGGTTTAATTGAATATGAAAAAGACCCAATATAATCGAGAACTTATCACCTTAACCGGTTCAAAAAGCCAGCTTTGCCTGCTTATTGATGACAGTGCGCAAATAGTGCACTGGGGAGCGCCTGTGCAGGCGATCAATCAAACGGCCATGGCAGCGCTTGAGCGCGCTATCCCCTACGGCCGACTGGATGTGGATGTACCGATAACGTTAACTCCTGAGCTTGCGCGCGGCGTGTTCAGCAGTCCAGGGCTTGAGGGGCACCGTGACGGACTGGACTGGGCGCCGGCTTTTGTTGTCACTCACGTAGCGCAAAATGAAAACCATGTGCAGATCACAAGTCTTGATAAAATCGCGCAGCTGCAGCTTGTCAGTGAAATCGCCCTTGAAGAAGATGTGCTCAAAGTGCGCCATACGCTCACTAACTTGCTGCCAAAAACGTATTGGGTACAACGCTTTGCCAATACGCTGCCGCTGCCTGAGCGCGCTAAAGAGCTGATGACCTTTTACGGGCGCTGGGTGAATGAGTTTCAAACATGCCG
>JBOFXO010000225.1:0-1707 GCA_051654185.1 Vibrionaceae bacterium
TAGGTTTGATCGAGCAAAAGGCTTAAATCTTGCCGCGTTTGCGCTTTGGTATGGCGCGCTTGCAATAGCGCACTTTGAGCGGCAAGCACCTTACCACTGTGACCATCGCGGCTGATCAAGGGCACTTTCATGCCCACGCCCACCATCCAATCAGGCTCAGTCTTGGAAAGCAGGCTGTCATCTTCATACAAGCTGTAATTGCCAAACAAAAAAACCGTGGGTTTGTACTTGCCTTTTTCTAAGGAAACTAAGCCATTCGCCTGCGTTTCTTTTGCTTCAAGCAATTTTAGCGCTGGATGCTTGCTCAAAGTCATTTGGGTAAGCTCAGCTAACGAAGGAGAGTTTGGCAAAACAAATAACGGTGATGCTGGCTCAACAGAAGTTATGCCATCTTCACTTGGCTGCAAAAGCCGCACTAAAGCAAGCGCTGCCATTTCATGCTGACGGCGCACACTGGCAAGATCAACCTTGGCATTATCTAACGCGACTTGAGCATTGAGGCGCTCAACCTTGGCAATTTGCCCTTCGCGCTCTAAAGCCAGCGCATGGTCGACATGCAAGCTTAACGATTTAACCAGCTCAATTTGCGTATTGACGAGCGCTTTTGTCACATCAACGCCGTAGTACCTGTCCACAAGCAAAGTGAATAGATTGCGGGTTGCAAGCTGTAACTGCTGCTGCTTCTCAGCAACCATCGCAGCTTGGATCCCTTGAGCTGCTGTGATCTGCCCGCCGGTATAAATCGGCCACATGGCCTGCAAGCTGGCGCGAAAAATGTCTTGCTCGGTAAAAGGGGTCACAAACAGCGAGCCTGGAATACCGGCGAGCGCGCCGCCGATAGCGGGCGGCAGTCCAGAAATATCAAAAGAGGCTAAGGGATTGAGATCGCGCAGATCTAACTCAATCGGTTTTTCAAGACGGGTATAGCTACCACTGATATTCACCGAGGGCAAACGCAAACTTTCCCCCGCCTTTTGCTCGCCCTTCGCGCGATTTAGCTCTTGAGATTGCGCCTGCAATTTATCACTGACTTTAAGCACTTGCTGCCAAGCATCGGCGAAGTAAATCGGCTGCGCGCTAGCGGCCAGTGGTAGTAAGCAGCACAGCGGCAATAGCTTAGGCAATGACAGTAGCTTGCGCCACGCCACTTGGGATAATTTCATTAACACCTCTAGAGTGATCACTCTAATTTTCTTTATAAATCATAACATTCTATTTAGGCCGCAACCAGCAACAGATTGCTTAATTAGGCTTAAGCATTACCAGCCTTTATATCAAAACTTATTGTATATTAAGGCTGTTTTTTAAGCAGAAGTTACTTTTTGATGATTGCAAAATGCAGCAAAACGCGAAGAGTTTAGCAGATACGCGCAGCATGCGAGCATTAAGCGGATGCTTGCTGGGATAAACGCGGCTAAAACTTAAGCCGAGCGCATGCATGATCCACATGCATATTAATTGAAGGCGTCAAAGTTAAATTAGAAAGAGTCAGTGAGTAGTTGCGCCATATGCACAACTTATTGATATAAAAATCGATTTCTTGTGGCTTTGCAACTGACTTATTGGTTGCAAAAAAATCGGCTCCCCCTAGCAAGTAGCACTAGGGGTAGCCGATATTCATATTAGAGTTGGGTGGCTAGTTGATCACCATCATCATCAACTGCATCGATTTCTAAACGACGCACTGTACCGGTTCCGTCACTTCTC
>JBOFXO010000226.1:0-7820 GCA_051654185.1 Vibrionaceae bacterium
TTAGCCGAAGGAAAAGCAACACTGCCACTTTTACATGCTATCGCGCACGCAAATCCGCAAGATGCGCAAATGATCCAAGCTATTATCGAAAAGGGCCACGGACGCGACCAAATGGACGCTGTTTTAGCTTGCTTAGAGCAAACAGGCTCGCTTGCTTACACGCAGTTACGAGCGCAGCAAGAGGCAGAAAAGGCGATCCAAGCACTTAGCGTTTTGCCAGAATCGCCTTATAAACAGGCATTGCACGATTTAGCGCTTTTTTCAGTAAATCGCAATAATTAACAATCAGTTAACCATAGCGATTTCTTGGCGCTCTAGCATCTTGCTATACACTTTTACCATCTGCTTAAATTTAGGCAGATCTTTATGAGCGACAGTGGCTGCGACCGCGGCGGTGACTTTCATCGAATCAACCGGTTTGTTTTTAACCAGCATCTCATAGTGCACGTGCGGGCCTGAAACACGGCCTGTCGCTCCAGATAAAGCAATCCGCTCGCCTCGGCTCACCTTTTGCCCCTGCTTAACCAAAATTTTACTGTTGTGCAAATAGCGCGTGCGATACTGCGTTCCATGATCTATCACAATGTATTTGCCAGCATAGGGGTGGTCGCTGACAAGACTTACGACACCATCAGCCGTCGAGACCACAGGTGTGCCTGTCGGTACGGCAAAATCGGTGCCGTTATGTACCGTCATTTTTTTCGTTACCGGATGATAGCGCTGCGGTGAAAAGTGCGAGCTCACCCGCACCGGCTTTTCGAGCGGAACGCGCAAAAAACCATGATTTTGCAAGCTTTTTCCAGATTCATCGTAGTAATTGCCATCTTCATGCAAATACGCCATTACCACTTTATCACGCAAGGAAAATCGCACGGCCAAAATTTCACTTTGCCCGCTGAGTTTATCGCCAACAAAATGGACGTTGCTGATCACCTCAAACTCATCGCCACGGCGCAAGTCTCGTGAAAAGTTGATCTTATCTTTAAAGATATCAATGATGATCTTCTGCTCACTAAAAGTTAGCCCAGCGTCAACGGCTGACTGAGAAAAACTCCCTCGGATCCGCCCAAGGCTCACCGTACGCTCCCAATCGCCTTTAATATTAAGCTCTTCGAACTCATACTGCCCATCAGCGGTGCGCGTAAAGAAAACTTTAGAGGCGACGTTAAATTCAACCTCAAGCTTTTTGAGCACGCCCTTATCAACCCAAACCCGCACCATACTGTTTGGCCTTATTGTATCAAGGCGCAAGTAATGCGCGTCAGCGGCAATGATTTTCGCTAAATCAGCGCTTTTTAGGCCTAAAGTGACAAATACTCGGCTAAGTACATCACCTGGCTTAATTTTATATTCTAAAGTCGCGCCCTTTGATTTTTTAGACACGGGCTTTGCAGCATACGCTTTACTAAAAAGACTAGGAAAATATTGGCTATCGCCGTGCGCTGAGTTTTGTTTTGCCAGCCGTTCTAAAACTACATTCTGAGAAAGAATTAGCATCACAAAAGCCGTCGTTAATAAACGATTCGTTTTATTAAAACGAAATATCGATTTGATTTTATATTGAGACATGAATTCACTTTTGAAAGCTTGTTAAAAAAAACAGAATAAGTGCAATTAAATGCATAAAACGAAACGCGATTAACTTAGCTGCATGCTTTTTTTGACATGCAATACGCCAAATCATAAATGAATTCTCCTTATTCAGTGCCGGCATCCTTCCTAGCTGGTACTCAACTCGAGGCCCACAACTTAAACGCAATATTAAACAAAATAAACAAAAAAGCGGCAAAGTGCCGCCTTACTCCAAGTTATATTATTTCGCTATTTAATAAACAGCTCGCCTTGATAAATATCATTGCACAAAGTTTTGAGCATATTTTGCAGCGACTCTTGCTCATAGGCACTTAATTTTCCATGATCAAGGATCTGCTCGAGCCCATTTTTACCAAGCTTTATCGGGTGAGCAAAAAATGGCGCATATTGGCCATCGCTTTCCACAAAGGCATATTCAACAATGCCTTGCTCGCCTTGCAATGCGCGCACGAGCGACAAGCAAAATTGACAGCCCGCTTGTCCCATTGATAAGGTAGCTGAGCCGCCGCCAGCTTTAGCTTCCACCACTTCAGTTCCTGCATTTTGTATGCGAAGAGTCAGCGCTTTGGCTTCTTCTTCGCTAAACTGCGCGTGCGCCACTTGTGATAACAGCGGTAAAATTGTAGTACCCGAATGGCCACCAATCACTGGTACATGCGTTTGGCGCAGATCAAGCCCTTTTAGCTCGCTAACAAAAGTTTGCGCGCGGATAAGATCTAAGGTTGTGATCCCAAACAGACGCCTTTTATCATAAACGCCATGCGCTTTAAGCACTTTAGCTGCAATCGGAACCATGCTATTAACTGGGTTTGTAATAATGCCAACCATTGCCTTAGGGCAAGCAAGCGCGATAGCTTCTGCAATAGATTTTATGATCCCAGCATTAACATTAAACAGATCAGAGCGATCCATACCAGGCTTTCGCGCCACTCCGGCGCAAATTAACGCAATGTCTGCGCCCTCTAATGCTGCCGGTAACGCATCGGCGCAAAATCCTTGAACAGAAACTGGGGTTGGTATATGGCTGAGATCTGCAGCAACTCCTGGTGTGACCGGAGCTATATCATAAAGAGACAAAGCACAATTGGCTGGTAAATAATTTTTTAGCAGCAAGGCTAATGCTTGGCCAATTCCGCCTGCAGCACCTATTACAGCTATTTTCATCACGCATCCCTCATTTTTTCAATTTAAGGTAATTAAAATTGCTTCGCGGAATATAGCATTATTTCGCCGAGTAATATCGACTGTAAAAAGCAATTTTTGTTCAATTAATAATAAAATTTATGCGGCATAACGCACAAAATATTTAATAAAGCCTAGATAAGTATGCAATATTAAAAATAGTAATTTTATTCCCTGCGAATTTACGAAGGCAGCTTGTAAATCCGATTGTTATCCTTTGAATAACTATGCAAAATAACTACGTTTCTCGCCAAATATTGGAAAAAAAATGCGAAGCAACGATAATCAAGATCAGTTAACTAAAGCCTTTAAAGAATTATTAACAGAAGAAAAGTGCGGATCGCAAAGCGATATTGTCGCGGCCCTGCAGCAAAAAAATTTCCATATAAATCAATCTAAAGTTTCGCGCATGCTGGCTAAATTTGGCGCGGTACGCGTGCGCAATGCAAAAATGGAAATGGTATACTGCCTGCCAAATGAATTAGGCACCCCTTATGTGTCAAGCTCGCTTAAAGAGCTAGTGCTTAACATTGATCACAATGACGCTTTAGTGGTAATGCACACAGCACCGGGCGCCGCGCAGCTTATCGCACGACTGCTTGACTCGTTTAGCAAAGCCAACGGAATTTTAGGCATTGTTGCAGGCGACGACACCATTTTTATCGCGCCAACCAAAGCGGCCATGACGCCTGCGGTATTTACAACTGTGTGCGAGTTGTTTGATTATCAGTAAATCACAGCAATTATTTCACGGCGCAAGCACCCTTTTAAAAAGCTACACCAAAGTAGCTTTTCTTTTGCTGCGCTAAGCATTGTGGTCAATATCGCGCGTATAACCCCAACGCGGCACAAGTGATAAGTCTATATCTAAATGCGACAATACCCTTGCCACCATAAAATCCACTAAATCATCAACGCAGTTTGGTTTATGGTAAAAACCTGGCGCGGCCGGCATGACTATTGCGCCCATCTGCGATAAAGTCAGCAGATTAGATAAATGCAGCGTTGAAAATGGCGTTTCACGCACCACTAACACAAGCTTGCCGCGCTCTTTTAGCACTACATCAGCCGCGCGCTCAAGCAGATCATCAGACAAGCCGTGCGCTACCGCCGCCACTGTCCCCATCGAGCAAGGACAGATCACCATTTTTTTCGGGGCGGCCGAGCCGGAGGCTACTGGCGAGCCCCACTCATTTTTGCCACAAATCACCAAATTGTCCAGCGGCGCATTAACCTTTTTCGCAAGCACAGCCTTGCATGCATCCGCTTGCGTTGGCAGTGGCAGCTCTTCTTCTAATAAAAGCACCTGCCTTGCCGCTTGTGATATCAACAAAAAAACCTGATGCTCCGTTTGCAGCAAGCATTCAAGTAAACGTAGCCCATAGGGGGCTCCAGAAGCCCCACTCCAAGCTAAAGTGATACGTTTATCTGCGCTCATGATCTGCCCAAAGCCTGCATTAATTTCTCGTGCAAACCGCCAAAACCGCCATTACTCATGATCAAAATAACATCATCTTTGACGCTTTGTGCCGCAATTTCACCCGCGAGCTCATCCACACTAGAAAAGCAGTGCGCAGGCGCGGTACACCCATTTGCTATCTCCTGCACCGACCATGCAATGGTTTCGGGCTGGAACAAAAACACTTCGTCTGCTGCAGCAAGGGCCGGTGCGATTTGCTCCTTGTGCACGCCCAGTTTCATAGTATTAGAGCGCGGCTCAAGCACTGCCACGATACGCCGAGTCCCCACTTTAGCACGCAGCCCTTCAAGCGTCGTTTTAATAGCCGTTGGATGATGCGCAAAATCATCATACACAGTAACACCATTAAACTCGCCCTTAAGCTCAAGTCGGCGTTTGGTGTTGATAAAATCCCCTAGCGCTTGGCAAGCTGTACTTGCAGCGATTCCAACGTGATTTGCCGCCGCAATTGCCGCTAGCGCATTTTGCACATTGTGATCGCCAATGAGCTGCCAGTGCACTTGGCCAACATTTTTATCATTGTGCCAAACTGTAAATTGGCTGCCATCATCATGCAATTTTTGCGCACGCCAAGCATCGCCCTCGGAGCCAAAATAGGCAATTTCGCTCCAGCAGCCCATCTCTAAAGTCTGCTTTAAATTTTGATCATAACTGGGCGCTATAATACGGCCAATCCCAGGTACGGTGCGCACAAGATGGTGAAACTGGCGCTGAATATCGCTAAGGGATGCAAAAATATCGGCGTGATCGAATTCAAGATTATTCAAGATCAGGGTGCGCGGGCTGTAATGAACAAACTTGGAGCGCTTATCAAAAAAGGCACTGTCATATTCGTCAGCTTCCACCACAAAAAACGAGCCCTTTGCATCGCCAATTCTTGCTGAAAGGCCAAAGTTGCCCAGCACGCCGCCCACCAAAAAACCCGGCTCAAAGCCCGCTTGCTGCAAAATCCAAGTTAGCATGCTTGAGGTCGTCGTTTTACCATGTGTGCCGGCAACCGCTAACACCCAACGATCTTTGAGCAAATAATCGTGTAGCCACTGTGGGCCTGAAGTGTACGCAATATTATGATTAAGCACATATTCTACGCATGGATTGCCGCGACTTATCGCATTGCCAATCACAACGAGATCGGGCGCAGGCTCTAGCTGCTTAGGATCATAGCCTTCGCAAATGGTGATCCCTTGCGACTCAATCAAGGTGCTCATTGGCGGGTAAACATTTGCATCGCTACCGGTCACGGTATGGCCAAGCTGTTTAGCTAACAGCGCGACGCCCCCCATAAATGTGCCACAAATTCCCAAAATATGTATGTGCATAAGTCCTTCAAAAAACGGCATTAAAAACAGCTAGATTATCCCATCCTATGCTGTAAGGCGCAGCAACTTAGTGTGAACATCTTAGCCTGCACGCAATTATGTGCACATTCGCACAGAATTAAGAAGCCGCAAAAATTGCCTGTTAGCCACTTTATAGCTTAGGTGAAGAAAAAAGGGCCAGCGGCCCTTTATAATCGTATGAATTATTTGATGTTAAATTGATAAAGCAAATCCACGGCATTATCCACGCCAGACACGACTTCCACATATAAATTACGCATCAAGCGGTAGCGCAAACTAAATTCAGGTAAGTTAGTAAAAATACCCACGCCGTATTTAACTTGCAGCCCTGGCAGCAAATAGCCAGACACCTCAATTTTTTCATCATCGCCGGAGCCTGAAGTGTCAAGCGCGAGATCTTGCACGCCAAACGCTTCACCGATTTTGCCAACCACTTTTCCACTTTGCGACAAGCCAAAACCAATCAGCAGTGACGTCACACCATTACTGTCGCTGCCACCATCCACTGAGCGCCCGCGCACTAAATAAGAAAGCGCGTTCGCTTGCGACATCGCAGGATTAGCAAAAACTTCAACTTTAGGCGCACTTGCAGAGCCAGTCACACGTAGCCCCGCTTCCACACCATCTTCAATCGCATCAGGATTACGGATAGCTTCTACATTCATGTGCGGCTGATCCGGCGGGCCACTAAACAAGATTTGCCCTTTTTGAATGATGAGATCTTGGCCAAACGCGCGATAAGTACCGTCTTCAAGCTTCATGTCCCCGCGCACATTGACCCCTTTTTTGTCACTGCTGACATCCAGCGCGCCAGTCAGTTGAGTTTTGAGGCCAAATGCTTGCAAGCTCACATCATTGCCTAGCGCCACTTTAACCCGCGCATTGATATTGATGCTTGGCGCCGCTGGCGCAGTCACAGGCTTTAAGGTTTCATCAAGCAAGATCAGATCGCTTGAGCCTTGCACAGCAGAGGCTGGCAAATCCTCAACGACGATCCGGCCACGCGGAATGGTCACATTACCATTAACGTTGACGCGCGACGGGTTGGCGTCCAACGTCATGTTAGTTGTGATATCGAGCGAAACCATAGGTGGTACCACTACTTTGAGCTGTTGACTTGAGACATTTAAGCCTGCCGTCCAAGCGCTCATATCGCGCCAATTGCCTTGTCCTTTTAGCTGCAGCGAACCATCGGGGGTGGTGATATTACCGTCTAAAGTACCAGTATGGCCGTTTAAATTCAGCACAATCTGACCATTTTTGACTTCAACCGGCACACTTTGGCTTTGTAAAGAAAGCCTTGTTAGCCCTATTTGACCACGCGCCTGCATCGATTCTAATTTGCCAGAAAGACTCACTTTACCATCAAGCATACCGGTCATTTTCGCTTGCTCACCAAGCAGCGATTTTAATAACGACAGATCAATGCGATCGATAGTGAAATCGCTCTTAATATCTGGCGCATTGCTCGCCATATTTTGCATGGCAAAATCAAGACCAACTGAACCGTTTTTGGTTAGCTTTAGCTGCAGCTGACTATTAAGCCTGTCATCCTTCAAATTGCCGGTTAAATCAATCTTATCCCAACCCACAACCAGCGGCGGCGCCTCTGGAGAAGTGGTTTGCGTAACGGAGCCCTTGTTTAAGCCCAAATTAAAATTCACTTGTGGCAATTTTCCTGCCTGCCAAGCAGCGTCAACTTGCCCGCGCACTTTCGCGTCAAGCTTGGTTTCTTTCGGTAAAAAGGGTTTTAAAATCGCAAAATCAAGGTGTTTGATAGAAAGTTTGGCATTGCCTTTATCACCGCGATTTTTCACCTCATCAACACAGATCTGATTGCTGTTTTGCTGCAAGCACAATGCGCCCACATTGACCGCAGCATTATTAGCCAAATCAACAGTGATCGGCACAGCTTTCACCAATTTCCACGTACCCAGCTCGGTCATAAGATCAGTGCGGTTCAAGCTGCCCTGCCACTTATCTTTAGTTAAAGAGCCACTTAACGTCAGCGCGCTGCCCAGCGGCTTACCGTCAAAGGCTAACGAAAGATCGTGTTTTTGCTCTGTGCCAGAGGCGCGTAGCACCAGATTTTTAAGCTCAACACCCTCAGCTTTAAGTCCCTGCAGATCGGCAGCTAAACTGCCGCCAAGTTTGGGCAGTGGATCAAGCGAGCCACGCAAATTAAGCGCATCGATGCTGACCATTTTTTCCCAGCCTAGCTGATC
>JBOFXO010000227.1:0-11523 GCA_051654185.1 Vibrionaceae bacterium
GCTGCCGCTGCTTGACGCCGCAAAATTGTGCATTCCTTCTGTGGTGCGCTTTTCTAGTGCGATGCAGGGGATTGCCTTTCCTTATTTAGTTGCAACGCCTCGCGCAATGGCTATGCAGGTGATTGATTTTTTAAAAAATCAATCGCACGAGGAGTACCTGTTAGCGCTCAATGTATTTAACAAGGCGTTCACTTTACAAAAGCAGCAGGAAGCATTAAAGGCGCTTTATGCTGTGTAAATTGCTCAAAGAGAATGGTTTGCCGCTTATTCTTAAAAGATAGACAGATAAATACAAGATAATGCTTAAAAGGGTGTTTCTCTCTTGCTCATGTAGCAAGCATAAACTAGCTTTAAAAAGCTACCTATATGTTGAATTTTAGAGCTCTAGCATTTCCCATAAGTGCTGTTTAAAGGTTTAAATGGAGAGAAATCATGTCAAAATTATCTAAATTTGCATTAACTGCATCTTTATGTGCAGCAATGTCACTGCCGTCTTTTGCTATAGCAGAAGAGGAAGCTCCTGTACAAGAGCCTGTGATGGTAGAGGGCGAGGCTCATGACGTTATGCACGATGAGGCTGTTTATGGCCCTGCAATGGAAGACAAAGCTAACACTGAGCCTCCTGTTGTTGATCAAGGCGCGGCGCCTTCACAAGAAGAGCCTATGCCTGAAGAATTTGATGAAGTACCAATGGAATAAAACGCATTAATTTGATAATAAAAAACTCGCCTAATGGCGAGTTTTTAGTTTCTAACAATCGCATTAGACCATGAGCGAGAAGATCAAAGATAGTGCGCTGATCAAAAATGCGAAGACATAGCATGCCACTTTGCCCAGAGTGCCTGTGTGCAATTTGATATCATGCATGCCGTGATGAACGCGGTGCATGGCATGCCAAATTGGCAATGACAGGGTTCCGATGGTGAAAAGTGTGCCAATAAAGCTTGAAACAAAGCCACTAACACGATCGTAGCTTAATGTTTCTGCATCAAAAAGACCTAGTGGGCCTAAAATGCCAAGCACTAAAATTGTCACAGGGGTGATCATGGCAAACCAAGAGCCACCTGCGCCAAAAAGTCCCCACCAAACGGGTTCGTCAGATCGTTTTGGATGTTTATCAATCACGTCGGCTCTCCTTTAAACCACAATCATGACGATGAGGCTGATCACAGCAACAGCGCCCCATTGACCTGAAACAATTAATTTTTTGTCTAATTCTTTGCCGCCAATTTTGATAGGCATAACTTGTGGCATCATGTTAAAAAAGGTGTAGGCATGAAAAAGACTGCCCGCAAGAGCCACGATATTGATAGCCAGCACAATTGGGTTTGCCATGAATGCTAACCAATTGTTCCAAGCATCTGCACCCATCACTAGCGATGCTAGCCCATAAGTGAGAAATAGCGTAAAACAGATCAGGGGAAGAACTGTCGCTTCACGAAGCATATAAAGCTTATAAAACGTACTTTTCATCCACCATGTGTTGGTCATTTCACGCACATAAGGTTTGCGATTTGACATTCTGTTATGCCTCCTGCGGTTTTAACATTGCGATAACAAAATCTTGCGCTGAAGCGATTTTGCCTTGGTTCACAGCTGCTGCTGGATCAACGTGTTTTGGGCACACTTCTGAGCAGTAACCGACAAAGGTACAGCCCCAAGCGCCATTTGCGCCATTGATAAGCTCCATACGCTCTTTTGCACCGTTATCGCGAGAATCTAGGTTGTAGCGATGAGCAAGTGTCAGCGCTGCAGGTCCGATAAACTCTGGATTGAGGCCAAATTGTGGGCATGCTGCGTAGCAAAGTCCGCAGTTGATGCAGCCTGCAAATTGCTTATAGCGCGCAAGTTGCTCAGGAGTTTGATTGTTCGGACCATCTTCTGGCTTGCGATCGTTACCAATGATGTAAGGTTTGATTGCTTCAAGGCGCTCGATAAACGGCGTCATATCAACGATTAAGTCTTTCTCGATAGGGAAGTTCGCGAGAGGCTCAATGGTTACGCCGTCTGGGTAATCGCGTAAAAACGCTTTACACGCAAGTTTTGGCACATTGTTAACCATCAGGCCGCACGAGCCGCAAATTGCCATGCGGCAAGACCAGCGGTAAGACAAGTTTTTGTCGAGGTGGTCTTTGATGTAGCCGATAGCGTCAAGCACTGACATTGTCTCATCGAAAGGCACATTGAAGTGCTCTAGGTGAGGCGCCTCATCTTTGCTTGGGTCATAGCGAAGAATGCTGACTTTTTTAGTTTTATTTTCCGACATTATGCCTGCTCCTTCTGTGCCGAATCTTGAGTAGTGTTTTTAGCCGCTTTGCCTTTTGCTAATGCATCAGCTTCATCGGCCGCGGCGCCGTACAGACGTGCACGTGGCTGGGATTTAGTAATTTTGACGTCGCTGTATTTGATGATTGGCGCACCTTGTGGATTGTAGAAAGCCAAAGAGTGCTTTAAAAAGTTCTCATCATCACGCTCGGTACAACCTTCATCAAGACGCTGATGCGCGCCGCGTGACTCTTTACGTTGCAGCGCTGAGTGTGCCATTGTTTCAGCAACATCAAGACCACTGCCAATCTCAAGAGCATAGAGCAGATCAGTGTTAAACACTTTGCCTTTGTCTTTGATTTTCACGCGTTTGAAGCGCTCTTTTAGCTCAGCAAGTTTGTCGATAGTCGCTTGCATCAGCTCTTCGCTACGGTAAATACCACAACCAGATTCCATCGCATGACCCATTTCGGTGCGAATGTCAGCCCAGTTTTCTTCGCCTTCTTGCGCAAGAAGATCGCTAATGCGTTTTTCAACGGCTTTTACCTGCTCAGCAATTTTCGCGTCATCCCAGCCTTTAAATGCTGCTGCGCGCTCTGCTGCGTGTTCGCCTGAAACACGTCCAAAAACAACAAGTTCAGCTAACGAGTTTGAGCCTAGGCGGTTTGCACCATGCAGGCCATTTGATGAGCACTCGCCAACGGCAAAAAGTCCGTTGATGCTGGTTTCTGTTTGTGCGTTAGTTTCAATGCCGCCCATGGTGTAGTGCACGGCTGGGCGAATTGGGATCGGCTCTTTAGCCGGATCGACGTTAACGTAGGCTTTTGCTAGTTCGCAAATGAATGGCAGACGCTCGTGCAGGTACGCTTCACCGAGGTGGCGCAAATCAAGGTGTACCACATCGCCAAGTGCGTGCTTGATGGTGTTGCCTTTTCTTTGCTCATGCCAAAACGCTTGCGATACTTTATCGCGTGGGCCAAGTTCCATGTATTTGTTTTTAGGTTGGCCAACCGGCGTTTCTGGTCCCATGCCGTAATCTTGCAGGTAACGGTAGCCATCTTTGTTGACGATGATGCCGCCTTCGCCGCGACAGCCTTCAGTCATCAAAATACCGGTGCCAGGCAAACAGGTTGGGTGGTATTGCACAAATTCCATATCACGTAGCGCAACGCCATGACGGTAGGCCATTGCCATGCCGTCGCCGGTCACGATGCCGCCGTTGGTGTTACAGTTGTAAACACGGCCTGCGCCGCCGGTTGCTAGCACAACAGACTTGGCTTTAATGCAAACCAGCTCACCTTCTGCCATGTGAATGGCTATTACGCCTTGTACTTGCTGATCAACAACCAGAAGATCAACCACATAGTACTCATCAAGGCGCTCAATTTGTGGGTATTTTAGCGAGGTTTGAAACAGCGTGTGCAGCATGTGGAAGCCGGTTTTATCCGCAGCAAACCATGTGCGCTCAACTTTCATGCCGCCGAATGGACGAACGTTAACTTCGCCATTTTCTTTACGGCTCCATGGGCAACCCCACAGTTCAAGCTGTGTCATTTCGCGTGGTGAGTTCTCAACGAAATATTCGACTACATCTTGTTCGCACAGCCAATCGCCGCCGCCAACAGTGTCGTCAAAATGCTTATCAAGGCTGTCTTCGTCTTTGGTCACTGCTGCAGAGCCGCCTTCGGCTGCGACAGTATGCGAACGCATCGGATAAACTTTTGAAATAAGAGTGATCTTTAGCTCAGGGTTGGCTTCTGTTGCTGCAATCGCAGCGCGAAGGCCTGCGCCTCCAGCACCAACAATTGCAATGTCTGTGGTAATGGTTTTCACAGTTATTCTCCAATAAGGATGTATAAAAGGACACAAATTTTGTGGTTATATTAAATGAGTTATCAAAAGAAGGTTTGATTTAAATTGATGTTTGTTGCCAAAGGAGTGAAAATGTTGCGCTAATTTTTAAAAAACGTGACGCATGTCACGAAAAATGACCGCAAAAAGGATGATTCGTGATAGGTAACAATGAGTTAAAATGGCGGCCATCTGCTGATGTTGCGACCTTAAAATCTCGCGCCCAGCTTATTGGGCAAGTCCGTCTTTTTTTTGCAAAGCGCGATGTGCTTGAAGTTGAAACTCCTGTGTTAAGCCAGGCTACTGTAACCGACTTGCATCTGCACACCTTCAAAACTCATTTTGTTGGGCCAGGCTTTGCGGCAGGGTTGCCCCTGTTTTTGATGACAAGTCCTGAATTTCACATGAAGCGTCTGTTAGCTGCTGAAAGTGGCTCAATTTTTCAAATTAGCAAAGTCTTTCGCAACGAAGAGGCGGGGCGTTATCACAACCCAGAATTTACCATGCTTGAATGGTACCGCACTGATTTTGACCATCATCAGCTGATGGATGAAATGGAGCAGCTATTACAGCAAATTTTGTCTGTCCCCTATTGTGAACGCGAAACTTATCAGCAAGCCTTTAAAAAAGTTTTAGGATTTTGCCCGCTTGATGCGTCGCTTTCGCAGCTTAAAGATGCAGCTAAAGCCTGTGGCTACGAAAGCCTTGCGCAAGATCTTGACGATCGCGACAGCCTCCTGCAGCTGCTTTTTAGCGAGCAAGTTGAGCCGCGTATTGGGCAAGATGTCCCTGTGATGGTGCACGATTTTCCTGCTTCACAAGCTGCGCTGGCCAAAATTAATCCTGACGATCCGCGTGTTGCGGCGCGCTTTGAGGTTTATTTTAAGGGCGTTGAGCTGGCGAATGGTTTTTATGAGCTTGATGACGCAGCTGAGCAGCAAGCGCGTTTTGAGCAAGAAAATGCTAAGCGCGCGCAGCAAAATCTTGCGCCACAGCCAATTGATTTTCATCTGCTTGCTGCATTAGCGCACGGTTTGCCCAAATGTGCAGGAGTTGCGTTGGGTGTCGATAGACTCGTTATGCTTGCGCTTAACAAAAGCCATATCGACGAAGTGCTTGCTTTTTCAGTAGGGCGCGCTTAAGCGCGCTCTAAAGATCTCTTGCAGGCTTACAAGAGAGGTTAGCTTCTTTATTTTTTCTTCTTGCCGTTAGCCGCTTTGCCGCGTAGCTGCGCTTTGCTTAGCGCTTTTGTTACTGGCGGCTTTGCTGGCGCTTGTGTCTGAGCTTTTGGCTCTGCAGCTGTTTCTTCAGCAGTTTCTAAAACGTTTTCTTGCGCAGTTTCTGCAGTCACTGGTGCTTCTATTTGTACAGCAGGCTCTGCTTTAGCCGGTTCTTCAGTTATTTTTGCAACGGCTTGTGCTGCAGGCTCTGCTGGTATTTCCACGGCTGTTTCTTCTGCTATTTTTGCGGCTGGCTCTGTTTGAGGAAGCGCTTGCGCCGCAGGTGAAGATTTTGCTTCTTCTATTGCAGCTTTTGCGTCTATTTGGCAGCTGTCGTTTGAGCTTTCTGTGTGGCAGCAGCAAGATTGACTTACAGCGGTATCTTCAGCTGGAGCTGGCTTTTCTGCTGTTTGCTCGGCAGTTTTCTTTGCCGGTTGGGCTGCATTTTGGCATGAGGCTTTAGGCTTTTCTTCTGCAACAATTGCGCAAGCTTGGGGCTGTTTTTCGCCTTGTGTTACAGCAGCATAGGCTTTGCCCATGCGCGTTACTGCGCCAAGAGCAACGGCGCTGTCAAAGGTTACCGCATCTTTTGCAAAGAGGTTTATTACCGTTGAGCCAAGTTGAAAACGGCCCATTTCATCGCCTTTTTTAAAGCGGATCGCATTTGCGCCATCTGCTGGGTAGTCTGTGCGACAAATGCTTGCGCCAGAAGGCGGAGTAACAATGCCAGCCCACGTAGTTTCAATGCTGCCAACAATAGTTGCGCCCACTAAAATTTGCGCAAGCGGCCCCACAGGTGTGTCAAAAATACACACTACGCGCTCATTACGTGCAAACAGGTTTGGCACGTTTTGCGCGGTGCGCTGGTTGACAGAAAACAGTTCACCTGGCACATAGATCATTTGGCGCAGTGTTGCGTCACAAGGCATGTGCACGCGGTGGTAATCGCTTGGCGCAAGGTAAATGGTACAAAATTGCCCCTCGTTAAACTGCTGCGCCAGCGCAAAGTCGCCGCCAAGAAGCTCTACTGCTTCAAAGGTTTGCCCTTTAGCTTGGATCAAATTCCCTGCTTGGATTGTGCCAAACTGGCTCACGCTGCCATCAACGGGGAAACAAAAAGTTTGGTTATCTGGTGTGATGCTGCGAGCGCCTTCTTTTAACTCACGAGTAAAAAATTCGTTAAAAGTGGTGAAGTGGCTTGGATCGCTGTATTTAGCTTCGCTCATGTCTATCTTGTATTGATAGATGAAACCTTTGATCAAACCTTGAGTGACAAACCCAGCCTTTGCACCGGCCAATTTCCCGAAAGCGCGGGTTAATAGGCGTTTAGGCATGCAGTATTGAAGACCAATCTTTAAGTTATCAGACATAGATTTTTCCTATCGTTTGTTTAAAGGAGCAAATAATTTTTCGTTAACTGTTTTTGTCTTTTGCAAAATGACGACTTGCTTTCATTTCGTTCATGCTTGCTACTATCTTGTGATAGCTAGCAAAGCGCTGCGGGCTAATCTTTCCTTGTACAACAGCCTCTTGAAGTAGACATCCAGGATCGTTTAAGTGCTTACAGTCACGAAATTTACAGCCACCCAAAAAGGGATGAAACTCAAGAAATCCTTGGGAAATAGCTCCCAAATCTAGGTCCCACAAGCCAAATTCACGCACCCCAGGGCTGTCGATAAGACGGCCTTGATTTGCAAAGTGATACAGTTTTGCTGTCGTGGTTGTGTGTTGGCCAAGCCCTGAAACTTGCGATACTTCTTGTGTTTGCGCGCAAGCTTTTGGCAAAAGTGCATTCACAAGGCTTGATTTGCCAACGCCGGACTGACCAACAAAGACGCTAGTAACATTGGCAAGTTTTTGTTCAAGTTGACTTAAGCCTTCACCGGTCAGCTGGCTAACAAGCAGCACTTGATAGCCAATTTGCGTGTAAAGAGCTGCAGTCAGCTCAACTTCTTGACGCAATGTCGCGTCAAGAAGGTCAATTTTATTGATAACGATCAGCGGTGTAAATTTTGCCTGCTCGCAGGCAATTAAGTAGCGATCGATAATATTGGTTGAAAGCTCTGGTAAAATGGCGGCAACAATAACGACAAGGTCAATATTGGCTGCGATAGGTTTAACGCCGTCATAGTAATCGGGGCGCGTGAGCATTGATCTGCGCTCATGCACGGCCTCTACCACACCGGCAATGCCTTGTAACACTTCAGATCCTGGTCGCCAGCTCACGCGATCGCCTGTCACAAGGCTTTCGATAGAGCGGCGCAAATTGCAGCGATACACAATCTGCGTTTGGCAATCTTCAATGTCGGCGTGCTGGCCAAAACGGCTGATCACAACCCCTTCTTTGGCTGCAAGCAGCAAAGATTCGTCCCATTCTAGCTGAGGTTTTTTCAAGCGTTTGTCGTGATTGGTGCGGATGCGCCGCTGCTGACCTTGGGTTAATTTATTTTTCTTTGCCACAAAATATCGCTGTTGGTTTTGCTTTTGATTAGACGAAGTTATCATACTTATTTAATTTGCAAATAGATAACTTGTATGAGCTTTAATGAAAAAAATTTGATTTGGGTTGATCTTGAAATGACAGGGCTCGATCCTGAGCGCCACAAGATCATTGAAATTGCTACAGTTGTAACGGATCCTCAGCTCAAAGTGCTCGCTCAAGGGCCGGTTTTAGCCGTCTGGCAGCCACAAAGCGAGCTTGATCTTATGGATGAGTGGTGTGTTGAGACGCACACGAAAAGCGGTCTGGTAGAGCGTGTGCAGCAAAGTTTGCTCAACGAGCAGCAGGCTATGCAGCAAACGCTTGATTTTCTTGCCGGCTGGGTGCCTGCTGGGCAGTCTCCGATGTGTGGTAACTCTATTGGCCAAGATCGCCGCTTTTTGCTGCGCCATATGCCGCAGCTTGAGGCATTTTTTCACTATCGCAACGTGGACGTCAGTACGATAAAAGAGTTAGTGCGTCGCTGGCAACCGCAACTTTTGCAAAAATTTAGCAAAAAAGGATCGCATCAGGCGCTTGATGATATTCTCGAGTCAATTGAGGAGCTGCGCTTTTATAGGCAACAGATTTTTACCATCTAAAAAATCGTGAGCAAAAAAAAGATAAATCAAGGTATTGCATCCATGATTTATCTTCGTATAATCACGATCCCTGATCAAAAGGCTTCAATCTAACTCATTGATTCAGTGAGAGGGTTGTGAATGGCCGCAAAAGATAGCAAACCACTTAGCGCACATTTTTGTTATTAACTAACAGACAAAAAAATCAGAGTAACGTTTGATCTTAACGTTATAAAAAATACGAGTAATAAAATCATCACACAGTTATCCACAGTAAAAAAACTGTGAATAACTTGTTTATATCTTCTGCTGTTTATAAAAAATAATTTTGCTGGCAATAATGAATTTCATTAAATTGCTATTCATTACTTCTTTTTTTGTTGATTTTAAAAGGATTTTTCTAAGCGCTTCAAATAAAAAAGTAGATGGCTTTATAAAGCTGCGGTGATTAATTTTTTAATGGCTTGTTAGTAAGTTTGTGTGAAAAAAAGTTTTCCACAGCTTCATTTCGCGCAGCCGTTTTTTGTCCTTTGTAGCCTTTAGTCCATTTTTTTGTCATGCATCGCGCGGTAACCCTTTTTCTATGCAGCGGATAAGCCTTTGCTGTGCGTTATTATGCTCATTTGACACGCTTTTTGTTTTAAGCTCCTCAATTGCCCACGTGATATGCTCATCTAGCAAGGCGGACTGGCCTAATTTTTTGCTTAGCTGCGTAATGCTTTCTTCGCTAAAGGGAGCGTTGCCTAGTGCAACAATAATGTTGCGTTGCCATTTAAAAAAGCCGATGCGCCTGATTGGTGAGCCTTCGGTTTGTGCAAGAAACATTTCTTCGTCCCAATTTAATAATGTTAGCAGCGGTGCTTGCAGCAGCGCGGGGCGTGTAGCGAAATCTTTTTCGCAGGTGAGTGGCGCTGCGCGATTAAAGGGGCAGATCAATTGGCAGTCATCGCAGCCATAAATGCGATTGCCAATGGCACGGCGTAGCTCTACAGGGATTGCACCATCATGCTCGATGGTGAGATAAGAGATGCAGCGGCGCGCGTCGACAACAAAATCTTCCACAATGGCGCCGGTCGGGCAGCTCGTTTTACAGGCAACGCAGCGTCCACATTGATTTTCTTTTGCTAAATCAACTGGCAGTGGAAGATCAATCAGTAGCTCCCCGATAAAAAACCAAGATCCCACCTCTTCATCAAGTAGTAAAGAGTGTTTGCCAATCCAGCCAAGTCCAGCGTTTTGCGCTAAAGGGCGCTCGAGTATTGGCGCAGAATCAACAAAGGGACGGTAGTTTGCTGTGCTGACTGCATTTACGATTTTTTCCCCGAGTTTTTTTAGACGTTGACGCAACACTTTGTGATAATCGCGGCCTAAGGCGTAGCGACTAATATAGGCAAGCTCTGGCTGCTTAAGATTTTTAGCAAATTGCGCGTTCGGGGGGAGGTAATTCATTCTAGCGCTGATCACGCGCATCGCACCTAGCTGCAGCTCTGCGGGGCGTGCTCGCAGCATACCATAGCGCTCCATCCATCCCATTTGACCGTGATAATTGGCATCTAACCATGCTTGTAGGCGCGGCTCATGCTCGGTGAGATCAAGCTGTGCTATACCTATATGTTCAAAACCTAACTCTTGTCCCCACAGTTTTATAGCCGCCGCGAGCGCAGGTAGATCTCTGTTTAAGTTGGTCATGACTGTTCGCAAGTTTTAAGTAGATTAAACAATAGGTTATGATATTTGTGAATGCGCTAACTAAAATAACAAAGTGAAAAGAATGCAAGAAACTATTTTAATCGATGAAGAGGGCACGTTGCAATTTGCAGCAAGGCTTGCACGTGCATGTCAAACGTCATGTGTTATCCATTTACATGGTGATTTAGGGGCCGGAAAGACCACGTTTTCGCGTGGGTTTATTCAGGCTCTCGGCCATGTAGGACACGTAAAAAGCCCAACTTATACGCTGGTTGAACCTTATCAAATAGGATCATGGCAGGTTTATCACTTTGATTTATATCGTTTATCAAGTCCCGATGAGCTTGAGTTTATGGGGATTGCTGATTATTTTACCGCAAACTCTATCGCTTTGATTGAATGGCCTGAAAAAGGACAGGGTATTTTGCCAGCGGCGGATATTGCTATTACTCTTATTTATCATGGGGATAATAGAAAATTGCAGCTAGTTGCCAACACTACTTTAGGTCAGACATTACTATCAAAATTAGAAGAGTGAACAGTATCATGCGACAGCAAAGAGTGCTAATTGGGCTGCTATGCTGGCTAGGCAGTTCAACGCTGGGGTGGGCCAATTCTTTAGATAATATCCGAGTTTTGTTAGCGGATGGCGAAACTCGCATTGTGATGGATTTGGCTGCAGAACCAACGTATAGCTATTTTTTATTAGCGAAACCTGATCGCTTAGTTGTTGATTTACATAATACCGATATCAATACGCGCTTGCCCATCGCTCTAGAAAGCGATCCTATTATTCGCAAAGTGCGCACTAGCACTCCAACGAAAGCGGGTAGCAGCCGCTTGGTGATTGAATTAAAAGAGTCAGTGCCGGCGCGCGTTGTGAAATTATTGTCATTGAACGGCAATGGTCACGGCGTGATGATTGATTTGCCACATAAAAAATCAAATGCAACTGCTGTAAAAAAAACTAATGGTCACTCGATAGCCGCAAACGAAAAACCTTCTTCGCCGCCAAAGTTGCAAACTGCTGTAAGTGTGAATGCGCAAGAGAAAAAAGATCCTTATTACAATCAAGACTCTAGAGACACTAAACCTGTCTTAACCGTGGCCTCTTTGACCCGAGAGCTGCCTTCGACGAGTGAGCCGAAGGTTGAGCTGCCATTTGGCACCAACGATATTGTAATCGCTATTGATCCTGGCCATGGCGGCAATGATCCTGGCGCTGTGGGGCGGCGCGGGAAATATGAAAAATACGTAACGTTAGCCATCGCAAAAGAAATTGCTAAAAAACTTAATGCTATCAATGGTGTGCGAGCGGTGTTGACGCGAACCGGCGATTATTATGTTGGCCTTAATCAGCGCTCGGCGATTGCGCGTAAGCAAGGCGCGCACCTTCTTATTTCTGTGCATGCCGACGGATACCATGAACCGCAGCCAC
>JBOFXO010000228.1:0-6504 GCA_051654185.1 Vibrionaceae bacterium
CAATCACTTTTTGCCGCAGATCGGCATCATCATCAATACCGACGCTTGGCCCATTAATGGTAATTGCATCGGGTATGGTGACGTGATCTTCTTTCGTTTGCAGCAGTGAATTTCGCGCCGCAGCATTTTCTTGCAAAGCGTCATTATCGCTAAACCATTTAGCAAGCCATTGCGTAGGAGAGTTGCCGGAAAGCGTCAGCCAAGCAACACTGCCGCCGATGGCAAGCAGCAGCAATGCAGATAAGGTGGCTGTGCGCCAAGCAAAGCGCGTCGCTTGTTTTGTCTCAGCAGGGGGCGTGTTTTTAGCAGCGCTTAAAATAGGGCCAGGGTATGAGTCAACAGTAATGGCACGTTCACGGTAAAGGCGGCGGTCGTTCGCGTCTAAGTCGCAGCGCTCAATGGCTGAATCAATAAACTGCTCGCACTCGTTATCTGTAAGCTCAGGAATATCAAGCTCCAGCGGCTTTTCGTGATGGTTTTTGGCCGCTTTTTTAAGCGCTTTGGTCAGCAAAAAAGGTTTTGCGAATAATAATACGTTGATTTGCCAACCATTTCTTTCTTGCGCCGCGCTAACGAGTTGCCACAGCTCACTGATGAGCGCTTGGCTTAAAAGGTGCGCGTCATCGATAACGATCAATGCATGAATGCCGTCGCTTGTCACAATATTGTTCAAGCTTTTGAGCAATGAATGCTGCTGTTTGTAGATGTTTTCGCGTGTGATCTGGCGCAAAATGATTGCGCGGTGCTGCTCATCTTTTTGGCTGGGATTGCACAGCAGTAACACTTGCGTAGCTTCGGTTGCCCAATCACTTAAATAGTGTTCGCTAAGCCAAGTTTTGCCTGCACCAGAGGGGCCGGCGATTTGTACAAGATTAGAGCTAAATCGGGTAAGAAATTGAATTCTAGACAATAATTGAGTCTGACTCGAAATATTTAGCTCATCAATATTAAAGGTGACAGTCATAGGCAAACTCACTTCAATGTGTTTTGATGACCTCTATGAGGCTCGCTTCCTTTATATCGGCGACAATTTTTGCAGCGCCAATTTCAGTAGGCAGTACAAATCTAAGTTTACCGCCAAGAATTTTTTTATCGTGCAGCATGTGTTTAATAAAGCTAGCATAATCCATTGATTTTGGCGCTTGTATTGGTAAATTTGCTTTTTTTAATAGAGATTTAATACGCAATAAGTGCTCAGCGCTGAGTAAATGTTGCAAATTAGCTAAAGTGGCAGCCATAACGATGCCGGCGCTGACCGCTTCGCCATGTAACCATGTGCCGTAACCCATCTGCGTTTCTATCGCATGACCAAAGGTATGACCTAAATTAAGCAATGCCCTAAGACCTGCTTCTTTTTCATCTTGAGCGACAATATTGGCCTTGATCAAGCAGCTTTGATAAATCGCGTAGCTTAACGCTTGTGGATCTTTTTCTCGCAGCGCTGCGATATTTTGTTCTAACCATGCAAAAAAAGCGCCATCAGCAATGATCGCGCTTTTTATCACTTCGGCAAGCCCTGACAGATATTCGCGCTCGGGCAGGGTATTAAGTAGCTCGATGTCGATTAACACCGATTTTGGCTGATAAAAGGCACCGATCATGTTTTTGCCAAGTGGGTGATTAACAGCCGTTTTTCCGCCAACTGATGAGTCAACTTGCGCAAGTAACGACGTAGGAATTTGCACAAAATCAATGCCGCGCTGATAACAAGCGGCGACAAATCCCACTAAATCGCCAATCACTCCGCCGCCAAAGGCAATCAGCAGCGTGTCGCGCCCATAATGGTTTTGCAGTAAGAAGGTGTTGATATCAGTGAAACTTTGCAGCGTTTTATACTGCTCACCATCTGCAATAGTGAAAAGTTTCGCGTGGCCGCCGGCCTTTTTGATGCTAGAAAGAATGACGTCAGCATGCAGCGGAGCAATAGTGTCGTTACTGATCACCACTACTTGGCGCTGCTGCGTGAAAGAAAAAGAAAGAGCATTGCTCAGTAAATTGGATCCGATGGCAATAGAGTACTGCTTTTCACCGAGCGCAACGTCAATCTTTTTCATTCGACTCTCTTTTTTTGTCGGCAAAAAATCAGTTGCTTTCTAGAAGCTCAACAATTTGATTTGCAACTATTTTTGCGCTTTGATCATCTGTTTTCACTACAAAGTCAGAGACCTCAAGATATAAAGGATTGCGCTCATTTGCCAGCGCTTCTAGCACTTCTCGAGGGCAGTCATCTTGCAATAAAGGGCGCTTTTTATCGCGTTGTGTGCGGGCAAGTTGTTTTTCAATCGTAGTTTCAAGATAGACGACAATGCCACGCGCCGATAAACGGTTTCTGCTTTCTTTGCTTAAAATTGAACCACCGCCGGTTGCAAGAACAATGCCTTGTCGTTCGGTTAGCTCATTAATAACTCTTTCTTCGCGCGCGCGAAATCCCTCTTCACCCTCTACATCAAAGACCCAAGCGATATCTGCGCCAGTGCGCTCTTCAATTACAGAGTCTGAGTCGTAAAATTCCATGTTTAACTGTTGCGCTAATTGTCTACCAATTGTGCTTTTGCCAGCCCCCATAGGGCCAACTAGGAATATATTTCGTTTTTCAGCCATGTTAAGCATTACGCGTTGTTAATGAACAAACACCACAGGTAAAAAAAACCGTGGCTCCGGTATCCTCACAGCGAATTTGTGATCATGCTAAAAATTATCTCAGGTCGCACGGGTAGTTTGCAACCGAAAATAACCTTCTCATGTATTTAAATCGCTATACATGCCTGCTGATTTTTATTCCATTTGTGATTTAGTCACAATTCTTGGGGTGACAAAGATAAGAAGTTCGCGTTTTGTAACAGTTTCGTAGTTGCGGCGAAACAGCCTGCCAATCTGGGGTAAGTCGCCAAGAACCGGCACTTTATCAACGGCTGTTATCATTTCATGTTGATAAATTCCACCAAGCACGATGGTTTCGCCATTGTTGACTAAAACTTGGGTGCTGATGCGCTGCGTATTGATAGCTACCGCTTCGCCAGTGCCAGATTGCACGACATCTGCTGGTTTATCTTGGGTTACGTCGAGATCTAGGATAAGTTTTTTATCGTTAGTGATTTGCGGTGTAACGCCAAGGCTTAAGACCGCCTTTTTAAAGGCGACAGAGGCGGCGCCGCTTGACGAAGATTCTAGATAGGGCAGCTCAGTCCCTTGTTCGATGTAGGCGGCGCGTTTGTTAGTGGTCACAAGTCGCGGGCTTGATATGATCTCAGCTTTTGACTCAGCTTGCAGCGCTGATAGCTCTAGATCGAGTAAGAAATTGCGGCCTATGCTGCCAACTTGAAAAGCAATGCTGCCCGCTTTTGGATTGTTCGCGCCAAGGTTTAAATTCAGCATGTTACTGATTTTATCACCGCTATCCTCGTCACTGCCGCCTAACGACGGATTGTTATGCTCAATTGACCCGCCAACGCCGTAGTTGCGTGCAGTTTTGCTGATCCCCCAGCGTACGCCGATTTCTTCAAGCACGCCGTCATCGATAGTGACGATGCGTGTTTCAATTTCTACTTGCGAGACTGGTACATCGAGATCTTTGACCAATTTAGCAATCGAGCGCATGTTTTGCCCAGTTTCTTTGACTATCAACGAGTTCGTTCGCTGATCAACGGCAATGCTGCCGCGATTTGATAGCAATGAAATGCCGCTGCTGCCTGCATCTTGCACGCCGCCGCTCAGCATAGCCTTAAGTGATTCTGCATTAGCGTAGTTGATTTTAAAGACTCTTGAGATCAGCGGTTCAAGTGCTTGCAATTGCTGCTGACGGGTGAGCGCTATGCGTGATTGCTCTTCAAGCTCGGCAATCGGGGCGACAAGTAAAATATTGTCGCTCATGGTTTTACCAAGCCCTTTAACTTGCAAAATGGTATTGAGCATCTGCAGCCAAGGCACTTGTTTGAACTGCATGGTGATATTGCCTCGCACAGAATCGGAAACAACCAAGTTTAGGCCTTGGTGCTCTGCGATGATCTGCAATACTGAGCGGATCGGAATATCTTGAAAATTCATCGACACGATTTCTTCGCGCGCCAGTGGCGGAGTCGGTTGAACTTGCGGTGCTGCGTGAGCAGGCGCTAGCGCGAAGGCTAAAGTCAGGCTTAACCAACAAAGAGAAAGGCTACCTTTAAGCCTAGAGTTTATTACTCTTGAAAAGTTTTTTTGTGGTGTTTTTTTCATTTTCTTTGCTATCCATTAGCGGTTAAGAGTCCAATTTATAGTGCGAGGGCGCCAGCAGTCAGGCTCGTTAGCAACATATTCAGTAACGGTGACTTGACTTTGACTAATAAAATCTATTTTTCCATGAGTACTTCCGAGCACCTGTCCTACACCGATCTTATAAAACAGACCGTCAGAAGCATTGATCAGCGCCCAAATGCCATTTTTATCTTGTATTGAGCCACGAAAAGATATTGACTCTAATGCTGTATTTTCAAGCAAATTTTGTGCCGGTAACTGCTCTTTTTTCCAGCATAGGTGTGCAATATCTCTTTCTTTTTCAATATCAATCGCAAAAAAACGCGGTGTAAAGGGGTCGCTATCGGGCGGTGCGTCAAAGCTTAGCGGCGTGTGATCAAATAATGACGAAAGATCAGGCGCTTTTTTTTGCGCATTAGCAAAAACAGCGCCGCTTGCTAATTGCGCGAGCAGATAAATTGCGCACAAACGCATAGTTTGTTTGCGCTTTGTGCTAGCGGCAAGAAGGCTGCTTTGCGCCGCAGAAGAAGTTGAAATTAGGCTGTTCACTTTTTCACCTTCGGTTTGCTCATTTCACTAGGTTTAGGCGCACGGTAAGTGTGCGCTGTTATAACAAGGCGCAGCTTGTCATTGAGTGGATCAGGGCGCTTGGAGGCTTGATTACTTTTGACTTTTTCTAAGACAAAATCTTGCAAAGCAATCAGTCTGTTAAGCTGTGCGATTTGCGCGCAAAAATAGCCAATACCATAAAAATTGCCTTGCAAATCAATTTGCAATGTTTGCTGATAGAGCCAGTCGTATACTTTTCCATCGGCCCAGTTTAACTTCTTGAACAATAGATTATTTTTTTCACCGATATTGCTGATCTCTTCTAGCAAATCGGCAAACTCATCTTTATCGGGAATATGTTGAGCGAGCAGCACTTGCGCCTCTTTTATGCGCGCTTTTTGCTCTTCAAGCGTGCCCTCGCGCAAAATACGTCTGTATTTGGCTGTTACTTGCTCTTCAAGTGAGAGCGTTTGAGCTTCAGCTTCACTGATATCGTATTGCAGCGGCGCGAGAATAAAATAATAGGACGCGGCCGCTATCATTGCAGCAAGTAAAACAAAGACGATATATTGTGCAAAAATTGGCCATTGAGGGATGTCATTGAGCTCCCACTTTTGCGTATTATTTGGCATTTTTACCTCCCTCAGGAAGCATGGCTTGTACATATTCACGCAGCTTAAAAGTGGCTTTAAAGCGATTAAATTCCACGTTGTCTTTTTGTTTTGTATGAACAATAGAGTGCATGCGAATGTTTTGTACCGCTAAATTTTGCTCGATTTGCGAAAGCAGTTTACCCACATCAGTTTGTATATTGCTCAGCCCTTCAAGCGTGACAATGCCTTGCTGCATGCTGACTTTCTCCAGTATGATCCCTTTTGGAGTAATGGCGGGTAACAGGTTGAATACCCTCACTGCATTATTACGCTGTTTTTGCAGCGTATTGATTAACTCAAGCTGCTCCACGATTTTTTGGTACTCTTTTTTGCTTTTTAAAATAGCGCTCAGTTCAATATCGAGCTTTTCTACTTTTTTTTGTACTTGTTGCTGCTGCGAATGCTGCGCTGAAAGCTGACGCTGCATGAATTGTGTGACAGCAAATATGGCGATAGCACAGCTAACGACGGTGATCCCAATTCGCCATTTAAATTGTTTTTCGCGCAGCCCGCGTTGCATGCCGCGCCATGGTAAAAGGTTAATTTGATGCATCGTCGTCCTCACGCAAGGCAAGACCAATCGCAGTTGCCCACTCCATAGGCTCTATGTGGGGTGGAAGGTGTGCTGAATTTAAAGATTGCAAAGGGTTAAACAGATGCACATTCCAATCAACTGCTAGTTGTAGCATCTCTTTATCAAGCCGCTTAAGATTGCTGCCGCTTATCCAAAGTGAGCTGATGTGCAGCGAGGGTTTAAGCGCTTTAAGCTTTTGATATTGTCGTAAAATGTCTTCGGCGAGCTGCTCGGTAAACGTCAGCTTGTCTTCTGTTTGTTGTTCGCTTGGCAAAGAAATTTCACGAAAAAAGATCTCATTGACTTTTTCTTGCGGCTCAATAAGCAACATTTGAGCACAATCATTTGATATATCAATGAGTAAGGCTGGCTCATCGTTATCATCTATGGTGCGCTTATAGATACGCAGCAGCGAGCTTTGTTGCAGCTCTAAAACCGATAAAGCAAACTTTGCTTCGTCTAAAGCGGCAAGTGAACCGTTAATTGCGATTTTTTTAC
>JBOFXO010000229.1:0-1508 GCA_051654185.1 Vibrionaceae bacterium
ACTGCTGGCGGAGCGACAATTGAGACATTAAAAGCATATGTTGAGAGTCAATCAGCTCCAGATTAAGCCACTATCGCGACTTACGCCTTATATCCCCGCCCTCATCGGGCGAGGGTTTACGGCGCAATGGCTAAATCAATGCCAATGAGTAATAACGCCTTTACACAAACAAGCATTTACTTTATTGATTCAAAAAGTAAAAGCGCACCCTTGAAAAATGCGCGCAATGCAACCAATAAGGCAGCTCAAGCGTTTAATGTCATGTGTTTTAAATTTCCAGCGCCTTGTTTAAGCGCCCAGCGAATTTACGATAACGTTTGCCATTCCATCTAGCCGCTCTTTCGTTTTCTCCCAGTTAGGCATTACTTGACTCATTATCCGATAAAAGCGCTCACTGTGATTATGCTCGGCTATGTGGCAAAGCTCATGCAAGATCACGTAATCAATACACTCACGCGGCGCTTTGACTAAATGCGGATTAAGCGTAATTTTGCCATTGGGGGAGCAGCTCCCCCACTGTGTTTGCATTGTTCGCATGCGCAGCAAGGGGCGCCCTTCAACCCACAGCGCCTGCTCAAGCATAACATCAAGACGTTTGGAGAAAATTTCTTTAGCCCGCTCCTTATACCAATCAGTGAGCAGCTGTTTAACTTTTTCGGGGGACTTGGCTCGCAGCGACACCTCTAGCTTACCACGCAGCAGCTTCACACCTTGCACCCGCTGCGGCGCTTCAATGACTTTAAGCAGATACTGTTTACCAAGGTAATAGTGGCTTTCGCCACTGATGTATTGACGCGGCGTTGTAAACTCAAACTGTTTGCGAAAATCCTTGAGCTGCTGGTATATCCAGCGCCCGCGTTTTTTTGCCGCAGACAAGATTGCTTCACTGCTAGCATCTTTGGGCGCAGATACAACCACTCTGCAGTCGGGATGAACCTTGATCAATACCTTGCCTGTCGCTTGCGCGCGTTTTACTTGTTCAAAAGTGATCAGCTCGTCACCGTAGTAAAAACTCATAATTTGGCTATGGGGTTTGATCGGTACATTCATCTCGTTATATCCGTTTAAGTTCCATTTAATCCGACCCGAGTAATTTGAACAACCATCTCAACAATCTTCTTGGCGTGCTCTATACCACCACCAACCGCTTTACATTCCTGTAACATGCGTGGCAACAGCTTTTTGCGAATGTCGGCTTCGATGTTTTGAGGGTTGATGGAATGCTCTGTAACAGCAACTTCCACCGTCTGGGCGATCTCAAAGGCTATTTTAACCCACTTATCCTGAACTTGCTGATCAAGGACAGACAGAGCCTCTGGTAGCACTTTTTTAAACACACCAAAATAAGCTTGAGCATGGCGATCACCAGCAAACGCATCGGGTATATCGCTCAAGCGTCTATTTTGCACTTGTTCTTCAAATTCGCAAAATAGCATGTATTGCTTCAATGGGTGGTCAAATAATTTTTCTGCTTCTTCAATAGCCTGTCGCAGCAGCTTAGAGAATGC
>JBOFXO010000230.1:0-5021 GCA_051654185.1 Vibrionaceae bacterium
GCGTTTTCCAATTCTAGTCTATTGATAAAAATATATTTTTAGTGTGGTTTGAGCGCCTTTTATCAAAGGCGCTGCTAGCTGCTAGTAGGTGAAGATTATTGCACTACTTATTAAAAAAAGATTACTTTTCTTTAGCAAAGCCAAGCACTTGCATTTCACAGCGCGCGCAGTCAAAACGCAGGCGAAATTGATCACTGCCAATTTGCAGCAGCAGCGGCTCAGCTTTAATGTCTGGCACTTGATCTGGGCAAAGATTTTGGGCGTAGCGGATGCAATGTTTAGTGGTCATTAAGATAAGCTCGCCATTTTGCTGATCAGCTTCAACGGCGCGCGCGATATTTTCTACGCCATGCTCACGGAAAAATTGCTCGGCGGCATCATTGAGCACGTTGCCAAGATAGTTGAGGCGACGCGCAGGGTAGATAACGTCTGCAGCTGCGGCGCGCCGTTTCGGGGGTTCATAGCTGCGCAGGCGCGCTTGCTCTAGCTGTAAAACTGCGTCGCGGCGCAATGCATTTAAAGTTGCCGCAGCAATGAAAAGTGGCGAGGAAAGCTCAATCTGCACTTTTTTTGCATAAAAATGGGTGCTGCCCAGCTTAGTGAGCTGATCATAAGTGGATTGCCACGCGCGCTCTTGATTCGTTGCGGCGATTTTGTCACAAACGATAGCGGTGCAAACGCGAATATTTTGTTCATCAATAAGCTCAAGCTCTAAACCGTCAGGTAGCTCTTGTAATCTCATGTCGATGCCGATCAAACGCTTTGCGCTCTCTTTTTCTAACAATTGGTTAAATGCTTGATCGTGGTTGCGATAAATAAGAGTGCCTACTTTAAGCGTGCGGTTTGCTTCATGTAGATGCAAAGTTGTGCCCGATGCTTTATTGATGCGTACGCCATTAAGTTTATTTTTGCTATCAAAAAAGCTTAGGCCATCGCCATTGTTAAAATCGACTGTTTCTAGCGCGCTAATTTCAATACGATCTTTATCAATTTTGCTAATTTTTCCTACCGGTTCGCCGACAAATTTAGGGCTAAAAGGCGAGTCAATGTGCGGTTTTCTACCGTGTAAAAAATAGTCTGTTTGACCACGGTTAAAACTTTTTTTAGGGTTTGGCGTAAAGGTGTAATGGCATCGCCCAGCAGAAGCTTTAGTCAGATCGGTGCGCTGCTCTAAAATGGTATCAAGCTTTTGCCGATACCAAGCGGTTACGTTTTTAACGTAATCAAGGCTTTTTAAACGCCCCTCAATTTTAAAACTGCGAATGCCGGCATCAATAAGGGTGTACAAATTATCGCTTTGATCCATGTCTTTAAGCGATAAAAGATGCGCATCTTCAATCAGTGTTTCGCCTTTTGCGGTCTGCAAAGAGCAAGGAAGCCTGCATAGCTGCGCGCATTCACCTCTGTTAGCGCTGCGCCCTGTGCGTGCGTAGCTGATATTGCATTGCCCGCTGTATGAGACGCAAAGTGCGCCGTGGATGAAAAACTCAAGCTGCACTTGCGTGCTTTCACGAATGGCACGAATTTGTGGCAAGCTAAGCTCGCGTGCTAGCACCACTTGTGAAAAACCCACGTCTTGTAAAAATTTAACCTTTTCTGGCGTGCGGTTGTCTGTTTGTGTGCTTGCGTGTAGTGCGATGGGCGGTAAATCAAGCTGCAGTAGCCCAAGATCTTGAATTATCAGCGCATCTGCGCCAGCGGTATAGAGCTGGTGCGCGAGTGTGTGGGCTGCTTGCAATTCGTTGTCATAAAGAAGCGTGTTGAGTGCTACGAAAACCTGTGCGCCAAATTGATGAGCATATTGCGCAAGTTTTTCAATATCTTGCAGGCTATTTCCTGCAGCGCTGCGCGCGCCAAAGGAAGGACCTCCGATATACACAGCATCTGCGCCATGCTTGATGGCCTGCATTCCAAATTCAAGATTTTTGGCTGGCGCAAGCAGTTCGATGCGCTCAAGTTGGCGATTTGGCATAGGAAAAATGGTCAAAAAAAAGATGGCGCTACTCTAGACTGCGGGATGGTCTTTGTCTAGCAGCGCCTGTCCGCGAAGAAAAGAAGTGATTTTTTAATAAAAATGGGCAGTGTTTTATTTATGAGGATTGCATATTTTTTAAACATGGATAAATTTTAATCAATCTATTAGTCTAAAGAAGTTAGAGCGGTTTGTGAGAACGGAGATCACAGCTGCAAGACTGTAACTAATGGTGAAAAAATCAAAACTTTTTTATAAACAACTGTGGATTTGGAAACATGCATAAAAAAAAAGCAAAAATCGCTTTTTTTTCTTGTCAGATGGGGGGAGTAATTGCACAATGCGCCTCCATTTGCAAGCAAGTGTTTTCGCTGTGCAATGTGGCTTTATTACCCGGCACTTTTGGTTGTAATGTGTCGATTTGTTTTGGAAAAGTGTGTGAAGTTGTTTTTTTAACAATCTTCAGCCATTTTTGCAGGAAATAACATGCTAAATCTTGATGTTTTCCTGTCGGACCTCTCCGGCAACCGCCATCTTGGCCTCTCTGCTTTGAAAGCTTGTTTATCGGCGTTATACAGCAATCACAACGCTGATAATTCTTCTCCGATGGAGGGCAGGTAATGAATAATCAATCAGTTGGATTAAAAAAGAGCTTAAAGTTATGGCACGTAGTTATTATGGGGCTTGCGTATTTAACCCCAATGGCTGTGTTCGATACTTTTGGCATTGTAACTCAGATCACTGATGGTCATGTTCCTACGGCTTATTTATTTGCTTTGATTGGAATGCTATTTACTGCGTTAAGTTATGGCCATCTTGTAAGAAAATTCCCTTCAGCCGGCTCTGCTTATACCTATGTGCAAAAGGTGTTTCACCCTTATGCTGGGTTTATGGTGGGTTGGGCATCACTTTTGGACTATCTGTTCATGCCGATGCTTAACATTTTGCTGGCGAAAATTTACCTCGACGCAATGTTTCCTACATTGGATTCATGGATGTACATTATCCCGCTCGTGGCATTAATGACTTTCTTAAACCTGCGTGGTGTCAAGATGGTCGCGCGCTTTAACAGCATCATCGTGATGGCGCAGTTTAGCATTATCATTGCATTTATCGCGATGATCGGCTGGGATATTTACACCAGTGATGGTCTGCAAGCAATGATGACAAGTCGCCCATTTTTCTCAACTACAACCGAAATTTCACCGATGTTGATGGGGGCTTCTATCCTGTGTTTCTCGTTTTTGGGCTTTGACGGGATCAGCACATTGTCTGAAGAGACTAATGATCCTGGTCGTGTCATTCCAAAAGCAATTGTGTTGACGGCGCTTATTGGTGGCGTGATTTTTGTCAGCACCTCTTACTTTTTACAGCTCTATTTTCCGGATGCTTCAGGCTTTGAAAAAGTCGATGAAGTGTTACCTGAAATTGCGCTGTATGTGGGCGGAAAACTGTTCCAATCAGTTGTACTGGTATCAACAACTGCGGCAGTGCTAGCCTCAGGTCTTGCGGCGCACGCAGGTGTGTCTCGTCTTTTATATGTAATGGGACGTGATCACGCTCTGCCACAGCAATTTTTTGGCTATGTGAGCCCAAAATGGCACACTCCAACCTTTAACGTGTTGTTGACTGGTTTTCTGTCACTTTTAGCTTTATTTGTTGATTTAGAAATTGCGTTAGCCCTTATTAACTTTGGTGCACTGGTTGCCTTTACCTTTGTTAACTTATCGGTAATTGGCCACTTTTACATTAAGTTAGGACTTAACAAGTCAATTAAACACACTATCTATTACTTGCTGTTCCCTGTGTGCGGCGCAATTTGTATTGGCTCTTTGTGGATAAACCTTGACCCTGCATCTTTAGAGCTAGGCTTAGCGTGGGCAGCGATTGGTGCGCTTTATCTGTTCTTGCGTTTGACGGTTTTTCGCATTCCGTTGATTGATAAAGAGCAGTTAGAAGTGACTTCACAAGTCTGATTTAACAAAAAAGAATAATGAAAAGGAGCCGATTGGCTCCTTTTTTAATGGGCTATTTAAGCTAAATTACAGGAAAATGCCGCCCACAATAAACCCAAAGATCACGGAAGCTGCGATAGTGACAACGCCCGGTACAAAGAAGGGGTGGTTAAACACCAAGTTACCAATGCGCGTAGAGCCTGTGTCATCCATTTCAACCGCCGCAAGTAGCGTTGGATAGGTTGGCAGCACGAATAATGCGCTGACTGCTGCAAATGAAGCGATCGCTGTAAGAGGAGCTACGCCGATTGCAAGTGCTGCTGGCATCAATGCGACTGTTGTAGCGCCTTGTGAGTAGAGCAGCATAGATGCAAAGAATAGCACGAGTGCGAGCATCCAAGGGTGATCGCTTAGCAGGCTACCAGCCACTTCTTTAATGCCATCGACATGGCTATTTACGAAAGTAGAGCCAAGCCAAGCTACGCCAAGTACACAGATACACGCTGTCATACCAGCACGAAACGTTGGCGCGCTAGAGATCTTGGTTGCATCAATTTTAGTGATCAAAACGATCAGCGCAGCAGCTGCAAGCATACAGCTCATGATTGCTTCATTGCGGCCAAGCGTTGGGTTTTCAATCAAGCCAACAGAGCCAGAAATTGCTGCTGCATATAAAACAACGATCACGATGGCGCCAAGGAAAATCATTGTAGCCGTTTTTGCTGTAGGTAAAATTTCGCGTTTTGCGCCACCTTGCAGCTTGATCATGCCGTTTTTAAGGCGCTCTTGGTAGATAGGATCATCTTTTAGCTCACAGCCCATGAAGTTTGCAACAAATGCCCCAACCATACAGGCGGCAAACGTTGTTGGGACACAGATAGCAAGCAGCGTCAGGTAATCAACGTTGTATTTGTCGAGCATGCCAGAAAAAGAAACCACAGCCGCTGAAATTGGTGAAGCGGTGATAGCGATCTGCGATGCAATAACTGCGATTGACAGTGGACGAGATGGACGGATCCCTTGCTCTTTAGCCACTTCTGCGATCACAGGCAGTGTGGAAAACGCGGTGTGGCCGGTTCCTGCCATCATGGTCA
>JBOFXO010000231.1:0-1473 GCA_051654185.1 Vibrionaceae bacterium
TATCGCTATGCTCTGCTTGTGGCAACTTGCGCCGTGGCTGCAGTCGTTGTAGCTGCGTGAAAATAGCAAGTTTGCATGTCGTGCAAAGTGACGATGAAAAAGGCTCCTTTAGGAGCCTTGGTTTTTTATTGAATTTATTGGTGTGCGATTGACTAAAGCGCGCGCTGCAGTTTTTGCCAGTAATTGCTGATCTGCGTCAATATGCCAGCGCTGTCGAGCTGCGCTTCCTCGTATTGCTGCTGCTGCGTGCCTTGAGCGATAAATTTATCGGGCAGCCCTAAATGCAAAACGGGTTTGATCAGGCATTGCGTCATTAAATATTCGCTGACGGCAGAGCCTGCGCCCCCCGCTATCACATTTTCTTCAATGGTTACAAGCAGCTCGTGAGTTTGCGCAAGCTCACAAAGCAGGGTTTCATCGAGCGGCTTAATAAACTGCATGTCCACAAGTGTTGCATTGAGTGTATCAGCCGCCGCTTTTGCATGATGCAAAAGAGGGCCAAAGCATAAAATGGCGATTTTTTGCCCTTGACGACATAGCTGCGCTTTGCCTATTGGCAGCGCCTGCATTTTTTTCTCAATCTGTGCACCACAGCCTGCGCCGCGCGGATAGCGCACAACAGCAGGCTTGCCAAGCTGATAACCGGTATAAAGCATCTGCCGGCAGGCATTCTCATCACTTGGCGCCATGATCACAAGGTTTGGAACACAGCGTAAAAAGCTAATATCAAAGGTGCCTTGGTGCGTTTGTCCGTCTGCGCCAACAAGCCCTGCGCGATCGATGGCAAACAAGACGGGCAGATCCATGATAGCTACATCGTGCAGGAGCTGATCATAAGCGCGCTGTAAAAAGGTGGAATACATAGCTACGACAGGCCGAAAACCGCCAATCGCCATGCCCGTTGCAAGTGTAATAGCATGCTGCTCAGCAATTGCAACATCAAAAAATTGCTCAGGATAGGCGTTTGCAAATTGCACCATGCCAGAGCCTTCGCACATGGCTGGCGTGATAGCGAGCAGTTTAGGATCGTGCTGTGCCATATCGCATAGCCACTGGCCAAAAACATCGGAAAATGTCGGGTTGGCATGGCTAGGTTTAGGCAGCTCATTACCGGCGGGATCAAACTTGGGCACCGCGTGATAACGCACTGGATCGTGCTCGGCTGGCAGATACCCTTTGCCCTTTTTGGTCATCACATGCAAGATCTGTGGGCCTTTAAGCTTGCGCATATTTTTAAGCGTTTTGCACAGCTCTTCGACATTGTGACCATCCACCGGTCCAATATAGTTAAATCCAAGCTCCTCAAATAGCGTGCTAGGAATCACCATGCCTTTAAGGTGCTCTTCGGTGCGGCGCAGCAGATCTTTAAGCGGCGGCGCATTCGAAAGAATTTTTTTGCTTCCCTCGCGAATAGATTTATAAAAATCACCCGATAACAGCTGCGCTAAGTGATTGTTGAGCGCGCCGACATTT
>JBOFXO010000232.1:0-3496 GCA_051654185.1 Vibrionaceae bacterium
GCCAAACGAGCAAGCCGGCTACCCAACGCTGTGTAAGGGACGGTTTATCACAGATGGCGCGCCTTTTCACGCACTTGAAGAGCCAACCAGCCTCAATACCCTTGCCATTTTGCCCAAGCTTTTTGCCGCAAATGTCGCATCGGTCAAAATTGAAGGACGCCAGCGCAGCAGCGCCTATGTGGAAAAAGTGACCAAAACCTGGCGCGCAGCTATCGATTCTTTTAAGCAAGACCCACAAAATTATCGTGTTTTGCCCGCATGGGACAGCGCCCTTGCGCAAATTTCCGAAGGCACACAAACCACCTTAGGCGCGTACCATCGCAAATGGCAGTAGGAGAAACCATGCACTATTCACTCGGGCCACTGCTCTACTTTTGGCCAAAAGCCGATGTCGAGCAATTTTATCAAGCAGCAAGCTTTAGCGATGCCGATATTATCTACCTTGGCGAAACGGTTTGCAGCAAACGCCGTGCGCTCAAATTTGGTGATTACCTCAATTTAGGGCGTGAGCTTGCGGCAAAAAACAAGCAAGTTGTACTGTCCACCATGGCGCTGCTTGAAGCGCCAAGCGAAATCAATGAGCTAAAACGCTACATCGATAACGGTGAATTTTGTATAGAAGCCAATGACATGGCGGCGGTGCAATTAGCGCACGAGAAAAAACTTCCCTTTATCGCAGGGCCTGCGCTTAATTTATACAACGCGCATGCGCTTATGCTGCTGGTTAAACAAGGAATGAGCCGCTGGTGTATGCCGGTAGAGCTTTCGCGCAGCTGGCTAATAAATATACTTAACGAAGCTCAGCAGCTTGGGATCCGTGAGCAATTTAGCGTGGAAGTGTTTGGCTATGGTTATCTGCCGCTTGCTTACTCTGCGCGCTGCTTTAGTGCAAGAGCTCATAACTTGCCAAAAGATGATTGCCAAACCTGCTGCATAGCTCACCCGCAAGGAATTTCGGTCAAAAGCCAAGAGCAGCAAACCATTTTTACGCTCAATGGTATCCAGACACAATCCGGCTACTGCTATGATCTGCGCGCAAGCCTTGAGTCAATGCAAGGACTCGTTGATGTGGTGCGGATCAGTGCTCACAGCCAAGCATGCCTTGATGTGATCACACACTTTAAGAAAGGCTTACAGCAGCCAGTAAGCTCACACCGCTGTAATGGGTATTGGCACAATATCGAAGGAATTTCGCAAATCGAGTGTTAGGTCGCCTCTTTTTCATCCGGTATTGCCGTCTCTGCTTGCTCTTGGGCAATCAAAGTCAGTTCAAGCAGGGAATAGCGATGCTCCATAAAGTCATAAACATTATTTGCCATGGCCAATTTATACATAACAACCGCTAAGTTGGTCATGCCACGCTTTTGATAACGCTTAGCAAGGTAAAAGTACGCTTCACACAGTTTTTGCGCAAGCTCTTGATTGCTCGAGCTACTGAGCTGAATTTGTTGCATGAAATCTTGTTCGCTGATCTGATCAAGATAAAGACTTGCGATTTGCCAAGCCGGATCATGACGCAGCGCTTTTTTGTACCGCTCCATTAAATTTTGATGCGCTTTTTGTGGGCCTAAATGCTCAAGTTGCACTAAATAGAGCCAAATGCTGCGGAAAGGATCGTTGGGGTCTTTTTGATAATGCTCAAGTAATTCACGCTCAGCTAAGGCATAACGTTTGCCGTAATAGAGCGCAATGCCGCGGTAACGCTGCGCATAAGGGTGGGTGGTATCAAGCTCTAGCGCCGAATCAAAGGCCTCATACGCTTCATCATAGAGTCCTATTTGCGTTAAGTAGATACCAAGAACATTAAACAAATCAGCTTGCGAAGGATCCAATGTCAAAGAGCGTTCAAAATCAAGTCTTGCGGTAGTGCGCAGCCCCAAACTGTCATTGATAAGCCCGCGATCATAATACAATTTTGCGCGCTCTTCATCCGTCAGCACACGACGCTGCAGTAGCTGATCAATACGCATCAAAGCCAGCTCTTGTATCTCTGTCGCTTGTAACGGCACGGCGACCGGCAATAGTGGTGTTGACGTTGGCCCTTTCATTGAAGAGCAAGCTGATAATAAACAAATCCCTACCAGCGGCGCAAACTGCCATCTCCTCATAACCTGCGTCCTTAGTCCTTATAAATAAAAAGGGGCACTATGCCCCTTCAATGTTACCAAATTACTTGGCATTGGCTGTCAAGTAAATGAGTCACACAAATTATCACTCAATTTCACTTATCGGCGATGGCTCTGATACCACTGTAGCAGATTGTGGCTCGTTTGCCTCTTTCATGCTTAAACGGATCCGACCTTGTCGGTCAATTTCCAATACTTTGACACTCACTTCTTGGCCGCAGCTCACATGATCAGCCACTTTTTCTACGCGTTTGTCAGTCAATTGAGAAATGTGCACCAGTCCTTCTTTGGTGCCCAAAATCTGCACAAAGCAGCCAAAATCAACGATGCGCGTCACTTTACCTTGGTAAATTTGCCCAACTTCCACCTCAGCCGTCAACGCTTGAATGCGTGCAATTGCTAGCTGCGCCTTCTCGCCGTCAGTTGCTGCGATTTTAATTGTGCCGTCATCTTCGATTTCGATGGTCGTTTGCGTCTCTTCAGTCAAGGCGCGAATTGTTGCGCCGCCTTTACCAATCACGTCTTTAATTTTTTCAGGATTAATTTTAATGGTATGGATACGCGGAGCAAACTCAGAAATATCATCACGAGCACAGCTAATTGCTTGATCCATTACGGTCAAAATATGCAAACGCGCTCCTTTAGCTTGATGAAGGGCAAGCTGCATGATCTCTTTGGTGATCCCTTCAATTTTAATGTCCATCTGCAAAGCGGTGATCCCGTCATTGGTACCGGCCACTTTAAAATCCATATCGCCTAGGTGGTCTTCGTCACCTAAAATATCAGACAGAACAACAAATTGGTCACCTTCTTTAACAAGGCCCATCGCAATACCGGCTACCGATTTCTTAATTGGCACACCCGCATCCATCAGCGCTAATGAAGAGCCGCACACAGAAGCCATTGATGATGAACCGTTTGACTCGGTGATCTCAGAAACAAGACGCACAGTGTAAGGAAATTCCGCCTGCGTTGGCATAACAGCTTGAATGCCGCGCTTAGCCAAACGGCCGTGACCAATTTCGCGGCGCTTTGGCGAGCCCACAAAACCGGTTTCGCCCACACAATATGGAGGAAAGTTGTAGTGGAACAGCAGGTGGTCGGTGCGCTCGCCTGTCAGCTCATCAATAATTTGCGCATCGCGCTGCGTGCCAAGCGTCGCTGTCACTAAAGCTTGCGTTTCACCGCGTGTAAATAGCGCTGAGCCATGTGGACGCGGCAGTACACCTGTGCGTACATCAAGCGCGCGTACCATGTCTTTTTCACGGCCGTCAATGCGCAGCTCACCGGCTAGAATGCGGCTACGTACCACTTCTTTTTCAAGCTCATGCACCAGCGTTTGAATTTCTTTACTATCAAGCTCGCTGTTT
>JBOFXO010000233.1:0-1841 GCA_051654185.1 Vibrionaceae bacterium
TGTGGTGTTAATCGCTCTACTTCTTTAGCGATATCAGCATCGGTAAATTGCTCAAAAAAATTGGTAAATCCTTTGTGTGCCTTTGCAGTAAATTCATCCATAAAGGATGCAAAAGTACGCCCATTTGGGTTAGTGTGAGGCTTTAATTGATAGTTATAATGCTCAGCTATAGTGCTATTTAAACAATTAGCAGCATCTCCTGCTAAGTGACCTAGTGCTTCTATCGCTTGAGATGTTGAGATGAGCGGTGAGCTGGCGTTATTGCGCATCTCTTCTTGCATATTAAATCCCGCGATGTTTTTAACGAACGCTTCATAACTTTTTGAATAGTCTTCAGTGAACAGAGCGGCAATATCATCTTCTTTGTTGTCTTCATCGCAACTCTCATCTTGCTGCTGAGGCCCCCAGCGCTGATTTAACCCCGCAATCAATGGTTCTCTAGATGGTTCACTTATCGCCGTTAAGGCCGCGACAAGCTGCGCATGGTATTTTTTAGAGCAGCGCAATAAAAGGTGATTTTTACGTGGAGCGTCAGCAGTTGTGCAAAAGAAATCTTCTGGAGCGCGCAGGGCGGGCTTTTTACTCTCAACGTTAATATGCACACGCTCTGGCTGGTTATAAACAACGCCGAGCTGATTTAAAAATTGCTGCTGAATAAGAGAGCCAAACCAATCAAAAAAGCGATCAAAACGAATATCAAACATTCTGCGCAGGCGCCCGCGTTCAGCGTCATTTACCCCTTTAAAAAGCTGCTGGCGCAAAGAGTCTTTTTCCCAAATAGCTTGATCAAGGCCATTTTCCGCCCACAATTGAGCATCAAAGCCTAAACTTTGCAAATTAGTTAATAACTGCAGCAATTCGCCTTGCTCGTGCTCTAAAAAACCAAGCTTTTGCAGTTGTTCTTGTGTGGCGTTTAAGTTTGCCGGATTGGCAGCTAGCGATGCGGTAATGGCAGCTGCAGCTTGCAGCTGTCCGTTCGTCCAATCAAGTTGGCGAGTGACATCTTGAAGTAACTCTGTAGAACATCCGTGGGACAACCAAAATGATTCTTGTGTGATCCCAGCTAGCAACACGCGAAACAGCGGATAAGCGCCTTTGTCATTATCAACTTGATAAGTTTTTAATCGCAGATCCTTAGGTGGTACCATTTGGTTTAATATGGCGAGGATTTCATCTGTAACAGAAATAACTTTGATGTCATCAGCCTGATGGCTGCGGTGAAAAAAGTTTTCGCCTGCAACTAAATTGTAATGCAAACCATCTGCCTGCAAACGAACAGGAAGTTGGTTATTAATGGGGATATTGAGCTGCTCAATCACACAACAGGCAATCAAATTGGTCAGATATTCTGCAAATTCAGTTAATTGTTTTTTGCTTAATAACGTCACTATTTGCGGCGCAACTAAAGCAAGATGGCGGCGAATGCTTTGGGTTTCCCATAACGAAAATTGCCCGCCCGCGATAGTGTTTTGATAGATGGCATCAGCTGCTTCTAAATTAGCAAGAGGTTCTAATAAAGAACTAAGTCTTTGAAGACTATTAACATCAAAGCCAAAGGCAAGGAGCGGGTGATCTGCAATATTTACTGCTCGAGTTGCAGTTAAGGCAAGCTGCAAAGATCTTGCAATTGCCATACGCACATCGCCGCAAAATCCTGTCTTTTCTAAAGCATGTACCAATTTTTCACGAGAAACATTGTGAGAAGAAAGCCAAGTTGGATTTCGCGTTATTGCAGCCAAAAAGCAACGAAACATGCAAGCGCCATCAGGGCTTGCTTCATACAGTTGCAAGCCAAGCTCTAGCTTAATTTCATCGCGAGCTTCATCATCGGCCAAACAAAA
>JBOFXO010000234.1:0-1130 GCA_051654185.1 Vibrionaceae bacterium
GCTATTTAGTCGCAGAGGAGATGTCTCAAGATTTGCGCTGATAGATGAAAAATCTGAAGGAGCACTTTGTGGAACTGGTTGCCTCAAAGCTAGACCTAGCAATAATCATTCTTCAAGATTTTTAGCTTACTATCTTCAATTAGATCGAGTTAAAAAATGGCTCGAACAGAATTCTGTTGGACAAACCATGCCCAATATGAATACTGAAATTCTTGGTGAGCTACCCTTGATTGCGGCTTCATCAAAGCATGAAGAAGAGAAAATCGCGCAAATCCTCGCGACGTGGGATAAGTCCATCACCACCACCGAGCGCCTGCTCGAGCTTGCCCGCCAGCAGAAAAAAGCGCTGATGCAACAGCTGCTGACCGGCAAAAAGCGCCTGCTGGATAAAAATGGCGTGCGCTTTAGTGGCAAATTTAAACGCTTTCGTTTTGCTGATCTGGTAGAAATTGATCGACGAAGCCTAGATTCTAAAACAGATCCAGATTTTGAATTTGATTATATTTCTCTTTCTGATGTTGAAGTCGGCACTATTTCTTCTGCGCTTGAAAGGCACCTATTTAAAACCTCACCTAGTCGAGCAAGAAGAGTTGTTTCAATCGGGGATATTTTGCTGGCAACAGTTCGCCCAAACCTACAAGCATTTGCAAAAATAAAAGAACAACATGAGCATTGCATTGCATCTACAGGATTTGCAGTTCTAACTGCAAAAAAAGGAACTTATAGCGATTATATTTACCACTACTTATTTAGTTCTAACATAACAAGTCAAATAAATTCACTTGTAGTAGGAACAAACTATCCTGCAATTAATTCATCAGATATTTCTGGCTTATATGCCTATTGCCCTGATTATGAAGAGCAACAAAAAATCGCTGCGGTACTTTCTGCCGCGGATGAAGAAATCGCCGCCTTGCAATCCCAACTCGAAGCATTAAAGCAAGAGAAAAAAGCGCTGATGCAGCAGCTGCTCACGGGTAAGCGGCGCGTGAAAGTCTGCGACGTTGCGTAATAAAAATGGGCTGCTGGTCAGCCTTTTTTTGTTTAAAGCCTGCGGGCGAGCGGCTTTCTTGCTCTTGCTGTAAATGAGTGATTGAGTTTTGGCTCAAATCAGTATTTACACCTTTGAT
>JBOFXO010000235.1:0-1038 GCA_051654185.1 Vibrionaceae bacterium
AATGGTCGCAACTGTTTGTTATTGCGCTCGATGGGGGTTTTTTGCTGGCAAAGTGGCGCTTTGCAGCGCTAACGCCATTCAGACATAAAAACAGTATAAAAATCATCGACATCACAACACTGTTCCACTAATTTGTGCACAGGAATTAGAAGTGTTTGATTTGTTTTGAGCAAAATCAAAATGTGATGAGTTTTATGGCAACAAAGCCATTTTTTTAAAAGAGATAAATATTTCACGCTATTAAAAATCGTGTTTCGGTTATCGGAGTTTTATCGTGTTCCCATTTTTCTTTCCTAGTACCTCTCGTGTAAGCACCCTCATGAGGCAAGCTGTACCACCTAGCGAAAACGGGCCAACATTGCCAGTAACAGCGGTGTTAAACTCGCCAAGCGTTCCGAGCACAAATACAGCTGCGGCGCCAGTTGCTGGGCAGGCAGGAGCTTCTACGTCAGCGGCAACAAGTCCTATGCTGCCCACGGTCATTCCCGCAGCATTGGCTGCTCAGCCGGTTATTACTGACAGCGCAATGCTTAGGATTGTAGGAAAGCCAAATGCCCATGATGGGGCCCAAGCCAGCCAAGAGCGATGCCGACTGCGCGCTGTCACAGCCTTTGCTCAGGTGCTTGCTCTTCCCCCGAATCAAGTCAATAGCCATGTACCAAGTGGCGTAACACCGATCAAATCTATTTTGTCGGCGATACTGACCGCTGAAAATAGACCTATTCCAGATCCTGCAGGGATGCTAAAGCTAATACACGAATTTATTGATGTTATAAATCATCGCGCTTGCCCACCACAAGCTTTGCCGCCGAGTGCGCCAGTCGCTGCTAGCCCAAACAATGCTCCAAGCACTAGCGGCGCCGCAGCTCTTTCTTCTCAAATGGGCGCAGCAGGTATAACTGTTCTCCCTGCCCCACGTTTTAAAGCACCACAACAGCCGCGCCTGCCAGCTGGCACTGCAAGACAAGCTGTTCTTTTGACAACAGCTCCGCCAGGATTTCCAGAGTTTGCTGTATTTTCTGCTAACGGTATATTGCT
>JBOFXO010000236.1:0-2815 GCA_051654185.1 Vibrionaceae bacterium
GCAAAAAGCTCAGCAGAGCTTGCCTCAAGACAAACTGACATCGTTTTAAATTTCCACAGCAAAAATAAACAGTTTTAAACAAGCTTTACGGCAGCTATTTTTTTTCACAGCGCTCTTGCTGCAGCCAGACAGCCACTTGTTTAGCAAAATAGGTCAAAATGCCATCTGCGCCAGCGCGCTTAAAGCACAATAGCGACTCCAGCACTGTCTCGCGCTCATTAAGCCAGCCATTTTGCGCCGCCGCTTTGTGCATCGCGTATTCTCCAGAAACTTGATAGGCAAAAGTCGGCACTTGCAGCTCGCTTTTAACGCGGCGTACCACATCAAGATACGGCATTCCAGGTTTAACCATGACCATGTCCGCGCCTTCTTGAATGTCCATCGCCACCTCGTGCAACGCCTCATCGCTATTAGCAGGATCCATCTGATAGCTTTTTTTGTTACCGCCTTTTAAATTAGCAGCCGAGTTGACTGCATCGCGAAACGGCCCGTAATAAGCAGAAGCGTACTTTGCTGAATACGCCATGATCTGCGTGTTAACAAACTTTGCCTGCTCAAGCGCATTACGAATAGCGCCGATGCGGCCATCCATCATATCGGAAGGGGCGACCACGTCCGCTCCCGCTTTTGCGTGCGACAAGGCCTGTAAGATCAAAATTTGTGTTGTTTCATCATTAAGCACATAGCCACTTTCATCGGTAACGCCATCTTGGCCCGACAAAGTGTAAGGATCGAGCGCCACATCGGTGATAATACCAAGCTGTGGCACTTTTGCTTTGAGCGCCCGCACCGCGCGCTGCACAAGGCCTTGATCGCTGTACGCTTCTTTTGCGCACGCTGATTTAAGCTCTTGCTCAACAACGGGAAAAATGGCAATCGCGGCAATACCAAGCTGCGCGAGCTCTCGTGCTTCAAGCAGCAATTCATCGATTGAAAGCCGCTCAATACCCGGCATGGAGGCAATAGGCTCGCGGCGCTTTTCACCATCCAGCACAAATACTGGATAGATCAAATCATTAACCGATAATTGATTCTCAGCGACAAGGCGACGGCTAAATTCATGTTGGCGCAATCTGCGCATGCGGCGCGCAGGAAAAGCTCCCTGTATTGGCATTGCTTTCTCCCATTCTTGCAATCAATAAAAGCAAATGATAACCACTTACGCGCTAAGATGCGATACAAAGCCCGCGCTTTAGACAAAAAGAGCATGCCTGCAAAATAAGCCCTAGGCTAGCTTTTTAGCAGCAAACCTATTGCACAAGATGCTAGGTAAAAATAGGGCAAAAAACGTAAAAAATAAAAGAGATAGCTAAAGAGATGAAAAGAGTTTGAAATAGCACTTAAAAAAGCAGAGCAATAAATTGTCTATTACCACTCTGCCTTTTTGACATTGCGAATGCTTTAATATAGGTGATTGATTATTAGCATTACTTATTGAGCGCCCACCAAGCAAAAATCCAGCTCACCAAAGCGCTCGATCCCATTACAAGCGGCCAGCGCATCTCGCCATCTTGGTGCAAAAACACCGCTAAGATGAGCAGCACCGCGCCGACGCCAAATAAAAATTTACCGCGATTGTGCATGCGCTGCGTTTGCATGTAATTGCGATAAACTGAGTCAATACGCTGCTCTAGCTGTTGCCCATGCGAAAGCGCGCCGTAGATAAGCTCGGGCAACTCGGGCAGCTTTGCCGTCCACAGCGGCGCTTTATCTTGAATGGCGCTCCATAGCGCCTGCGGCCCTACCTGCTCGTTCACCCAGTTATCTAAAAACGGCTTGGCCGTGCCCCACAGATCAAGCTGTGGATAGAGCTGACGCCCTAATCCTTCGACATAAAGAAGCGTTTTTTGCAGCAAAACCAGCTGCGGCTGCACCTGCATGTTAAAGCGGCGCGCGGTATTAAAAAGGCTAAGCAGCACATGACCAAAAGAAATATCGCCAAGCGGTTTTTCAAAAATAGGCTCGCACACCGTGCGAATGGCCGCTTCAAAGTCGTTAATGTTGGTATCAAAGGGCACCCAGCCCGACGCTACATGCAGCTGCGCCACTTTGCGATAATCACGGCAAAAAAAGGCGAGAAAATTTTCCGCCAGATAACGCTTATCTTCTTTGTTTAGCGTGCCGACAATGCCGCAGTCTATGCCAATCCAAGTCGGGTCTTGCGGCGTTTCATAAGAGACAAACACATTTCCCGGATGCATATCTGCATGAAAAAAACTGTCACGAAACACTTGGGTGAAAAAAACCTGCACGCCGCGCTCAGCAAGCAGCTTAAGATCAACCCCATGCGCCTTTAACTTGTCAATTTCAGCAACGCCAATGCCGTAAATGCGTTCTGATACCATCACCGTTTTATGGCAAAAATCACTATAAATTTCAGGAACATACAAAATACGATCGTTTTCAAAATTGCGCCGCAGCTGAATGGCGTTCGCCGCCTCGCAGCGCAGATCAAGCTCTGTAACGAGCGTTTTTTCATATTCGGCGACCACTTCCACAGGCCTTAAGCGCTGAGTTTGCGGTAAAAAACGCACTAGCATTCGCGCTAAGCGAAACATCAGCAGCACATCTTGCGCAATGGTGGTTTCGATATCAGGGCGCAGCACCTTTAGTACAACCTGCTTTTGCGTTGAGCGCAGCGTCGCAGTGTGCACCTGCGCAATCGAAGCGCTTGCAAGCGGCGTAGGATCAAAATCGGCAAACCACTGCTCAAGTTTGCCGCCGAGCGCCTGCTCAATTTGCGCGCGCGCAAGCTCGCTTGAAAAAGGCGTTACCTTGTCTTGCAGCAGCGCGAGCTGATCGGCAATTTCAGCAG
>JBOFXO010000237.1:0-3550 GCA_051654185.1 Vibrionaceae bacterium
CCTGCTATCGAAAGTTGCGCAAAGAAAAAAATAAAATTAGTCCAACTCATCGAACAGCGCGATGAACAGCTTGCCAAAATGACGGCGGCGCTAGCCCCCAATGAGCCACAGCTAGAAATTATTTCCAATATAAAACAGCAACTTACTTTATGCCATCAACAAAATAACAACAATGGTGTTTTGCTACAAAGAGCCGCCATGAGTATCCACAAATTACGCAATCTGTTTAACGATACCATCAATAAAAATGAAATTATTTATGACAGTGCAGGCCAAACTTCAGGCCGCCGCACGTTAGGAACAAAGGTAAAAGCCTAATAAATGATGGCATCATCACGCTGCACTTTGTAAGTTTCCCCATACTGGCTCATATTTTTCATTTTCTGCAAATTTAGCTCTAATTCAGTCACATAACTATCGCCAACTTGATAACTTGAAATCACTTGCGCAGCTCTTATCACCCCTTCAACCTCACTGCCGATCTGATCGCTATCAAGCCTTTGATCATTGATCTTAGAGCTGCTACTCACTCGCACGCCATAGATCTGCTCAGAAAGCTCTTTATAGGCATCAAGCTTTGATGCGCGTATTGCCTTAAATTGCTTTTCTTCCAAAGAGTTACCAGCCTGAGCGCTTATAGAAGCCGTGCCAACAGCGGTGATCACATCCCCTGAGCGGATAGGCACTAGCGGCTGACAGGCAATGCTCAGCGCGGCAACACAAAGCACTGTTATGCATTTTTTCATTACAATTCCTTAAGTTATAGTGGTTTTAAAATGATATTTTTTTCTCGTGCCTTGCGCTGCTCGCTGCGGATCACGCTGCCATCTTGCAAGCGAACACGATACAAGGTGTCAATATCACGACCAATTCTGTCTTCAGGTAAAAAGCCTTGCGCGGAAGCGATAACAACTCGTGATGCAAGAGAAATCACGCGCACGTTGATAAGAACTCCGCCCGTCTGGCGCAGCATCGTGCCCGTCAGCACATGATCCGACATATGCTCAGTAGGCAACTCTTTCCAATCACGACTTAAGGTAAAATCCCCGGTTTTAGTGACTCGAATAACGCCGGTGTTTTTAAAGTCAATGACGCTAAAGCCGCGGCTTTGCATCTGGTAAATCATCCCTTCAGTCAAGGTGTTACCAAGCCAATTAGTGCGCTCAATATTTTCAATATCAACAAACGAAGCGATCACTAAAGAGGCATTCGACGCAAGTCCTTTTTGAGATTTAAGCAAATTATCGGTGAGCCCATCTAAGAAAAAGTCCAGCGTATGACGCGGCACTTGCCCCAAAGTAAATTGGCCGCCCGAATAAGGCTCCTTACCGTCATAAATTGGGTTATATATGCAACTACAGCTCATCAGACTTAGCAAAATCACGCTCAACTTTTTCATTTTTCATCCCATCACAGCGTCAATTTACTGGCAGAGAATGACAAAACTATTTTAGGAACATTATTTGCATGTGCTTTTGACACAACAAGAGGTTCCAATACGTTCAAAAATAGCTAAGCCATCTACGATTTGAGGTAAAAAGCTTGCAAATTTTGTTCCTGATTTTTCAGCAAAGACCAAAGGCGTAGAGAGATTTAGCAAAAAAGCGATTTTTGGCAGATCCAACTAAAAATTGTGCAGATAAGGGCTCACATGACATTTAAGATTTCACGGCAACTGTTTGCCGTTTTTATTCTCCTTTTCAGCAAATTCAGCCATGCGGCCTGGTTTGAAGTCTCCGCTTCTAGCGATTTTGTCGAAAGTGCGAGCAATGCAAAGCAGCACGCAATTGAAGATGCGGTTTATCAAGCGCTTAAGTTTGCCGGCGCAGATCTTGCCAGCCTTACCACCATCAAACCTTTTTTGAAAGAAAATAAAAATGAGTACTTTTTTAGCGGCGGTGAAATTCGCCAGCTTTTGATCACTAACGTCAGAAAGAAAAAGAAAACCGTTAAGGTGACAATACGGGCTGATATTTACCCCGCTAAACAAAGCTGCCAGCGCCAGCTTTATCGCAAAGGCGTTTTACTCAGCAATTTTGGAATTGTAGATCCGCAACATGCTTCACTTGGCAGCATTTTTCGCTTCGGTGATGATTTTACAAATGTGCTTAAAAAACAATTTGATAGGGACTCTCAAAGCTTTATTGTGCAAGAAATTACCCCTTACATGATTGCGCCGCAAGACCCTTATACATCAAGATTGCTAGCCAAAGATCACGGCGCACAACTGCTCGTGATTGGCGAGCTTACCGATCTTAGCGCAACCATTGATCCCGAAAAGTCAAAACAAGTAAACCGTCAGCTCGCGGTTTCTATCAGCGCAATCGACGGGCGCACAGGCTCTGTCGTTTATCAAAAAAGCTATCGCGATATTGCCATTTGGGCTTTTGACAAATTCAGCACTGTTGATACGCAAACTGCGCGCTTTTGGACCTCCCCCTTTGGCACCATGGCGCGGCGTGTGAGTCGTAATATTTTGCTCGACCTTGAAACGCAGTTTGCATGTCACGCGGCCATGCCATCCATCATTAAAATTGACGGAGCGAAAGGGCAAATTGATGCCGGACGAATTCACCATGTGCGCCAAGGCGATCAGCTGGTGCTGTGGCATGATTCAAGCTTTATCGATCCACATGGTGTAGGGCGCTCGCAGCTCAAAAAGAGTGAAATTGTGTTAACGGTAACCCGCGTTTATGAAAAAACTGCTGAGGTTTCACTGACGCCAGCAGAGCTTGCTGGAAGCGTGCAAATTGGCGATTTAGTCACCAAACAGATCTAGTGAACGCTTTTTAGCCTTAACCTTCTGCCAGAAATTGGTATACTGTCATTGCCTTAAAATAAAAAGGCCTGCAAATCAGGCCTTTTAAAATAAGTTCTCATAGCTCAACAGGATAGAGCAGTCGCCTCCTAAGCGACCGATCGGGGTTCGAGTCCCTGTGGGAACGCCACCAATGCACGCCCCCATTTCATCTATCTACTCAGCCCTTGCTTTAACAAATGCAATCGCTTTTGCTACTCGCGCCAGCACTCGCTCTTTGCCAAGCAGCGTCATGACTGCGTCCACAGACGGCGACTGACCACCACCGGTTAAAGCAACGCGAAGCGGCATACCGACTTTGCCCATTCCCACTGCAAGCTCTTGACAAATCGCCTCAATCACCTGATGCAGCGCTGCTGTTTGCCAATCTTGCAACGCCGCCAATTTTTCTTGAGCAAGCTCAAGCGCAGGCAAGGCTACAGGACGTAAATGTTTTTTAGCAGCATCAGCGTCAAAATCAGTAAAGTCTTGATAAAAATAACGACATTGCTGCGCAAGCTCAGCTAGCGTATGGCAACGCTCAGCAAGCAAAGCGATCACCGATGCAACCGCTGGGCCGCCTGCTGTTTTGATTTGCAGCTGATCTAAATGCCACTGCAGATGACTTGCCACGTACTCTGGCGCCAATGTTTTCATGTAATGCTGATTGAGCCACAATAGCTTATCAGTATTAAAAGCCGACGCTGATTTACTAATAGAATCAATGCTAAAAAGCGAGATCATCTCTTGCAG
>JBOFXO010000238.1:0-4923 GCA_051654185.1 Vibrionaceae bacterium
TGGTTAAAAACGCGCTTACTGCACTCTATTTTTATCGGCGGCGGCACGCCGAGCCTTTTCTCTGCGCACAATATCGGTAAACTTTTAGCCGGCATTCGTCAGCAAATCAGCTTTAGTGATGAAATTGAAATTAGCATGGAAGCAAACCCTGGCACAGTTGAAGCGGGCGCACTAAGTGGTTACCGGCAAGCGGGCGTGAATCGCCTGTCTATCGGCGTACAAAGCTTTGATGATGAAAAACTTTCGCTTCTTGGGCGCATTCATAATAAGCAAGACGCTACAAACAGTGCCAATGAAGCGCATGCGGCGCAATTTTCACGCCTCAACCTTGATTTAATGCATGGGCTGCCGCAGCAAACTACCGAGCAGGCGCTCAGCGATCTCAAACAAGCCATCGCGCTTAATCCGACCCATTTGTCGTGGTATCAGCTCACTATCGAACCTAATACACGCTTTTTTGCTTCGCCGCCCACACTACCAAACGATGACACCTTGTGGGAGATCTTTGAGCAAGGTGCAAAACTGTTGCAAGAAGCCGGCTTTACGCAATACGAAACCTCCGCCTTTTGTAAAAAAGGTTTTGAATGTCAGCACAATCTTAATTACTGGCGTTTTGGCGATTACCTTGGCATTGGCTGCGGCGCACACGGCAAAATTACGCACGACACGCTCACGCGTACCATTAAAACCAGCCAGCCGACACGCTATCTTGCCGCAATTGCAGCTAGACAGCCGCAAAACTGGCGCAGCGAGCAGATTGTCGCGTCAAACGAGCTGCCGTTTGAATTTTTTATGAATCGCTTTCGCCTATTTGAGCCTTGTCCTAAAGAGCAATTTACCGCCTTAACCGGCTTGCCACTCAGTGCAATCGCAAAGCCTTTAGCGCGCGCTGTCGCGCAAGGCTGGTTAAGTGAAGATACCGAATTTTGGCAAGTTACTGAAAAAGGGCGGCTTTTTTTAAACGATCTGCTCAGTGAATTTTTAACAGAATAACTCTCAGCAACGGGGCAATTTTATAGGGTACAATGCCATTTTTACTCGGCAGAGCTGAACATGGCGGCACGTTTTCAAAAAGAAATTCTCCAGTGGTACCAAGATTTTGGCCGCAAAGATCTCCCATGGCAGCATGATCGCACGCCCTATCGCGTTTGGCTGTCGGAGATCATGCTCCAGCAAACCCAAGTTGCCACCGTGATCCCCTACTTTTTGCGCTTTACCGAACGTTTTCCCACCCTGCAAACATTAGCTGCAGCGCCTCTTGATGAAGTTTTACACCTGTGGACCGGCCTTGGCTACTATGCGCGCGCGCGCAATTTATATAAAGCAGCAAGGCTTATCTGCCAGCAGCAAGGCGGCGTCATGCACGCAGATCTTGAGCAATTACAAGCGCTTCCCGGCGTTGGGCGCTCAACCGCTGGCGCGATTTTGTCCTTTGCCTTTGGTCAATCTGCGCCGATTTTAGACGGTAATGTCAAACGAACTTACGCACGCCATTTTGCCATAGAAGGCTGGCCGGGAAAAAAGGCGGTTGAAAATCAGCTTTGGCAACTAGCAATGCAGCTAACACCAGCGCAAAAAGCAGACTCCTACAATCAAGCGCTGATGGATATCGGCTCTCTTATTTGTACAAGAAGCCGCCCTAAATGCGAAAGCTGCCCTGTGCAAACAAGCTGTATTGCGCGCGCGCAAAGCCGGCAAAGCGATTTTCCAAGCAAAAAACCTAGCAGCAACGTCCCTGAAAAAGAGATCTGCTTAGTATTATTTGAATGTGAAAATCAGATCTGGCTAGAAAAGCGCCCACCGCAAGGCATTTGGGGAGGACTTTACTCTCTGCCTGAATGCAAAATCGAACAGGCGCAAGATTTTGTTGCGCAAAAAGCCCAAAATATCCCTTTTAGCATGACGCCCCTTGCCCCATTTCGTCATACTTTTAGCCATTTTCATTTAAATATCAGCCCGCTACATGTGACACTACAACAAAAACCTTTCTCAGCATGCAATGAAAGTAGCGGCATTTGGTATGATCGCAAAAAGCCTGCCGAAGTGGGACTTGCCGCCCCTGTGCACAAACTTTTATTTAATTCACCCCTGCTTAAGGAGTAACTATGAGCCGTACTGTTTTTTGTCAGCGCCTGCAAAAAGAGGCCCCAGGACTTGATTTTCAATTTTATCCTGGTGAGCTAGGTAAGCGCATTTTTGAGCACATTAGCAAAGAGGCGTGGGCAATGTGGCAAGCTAAGCAAACCATGCTGATCAATGAGAAAAAGCTCAACATGATGACGCCAGAGCATCGCACTTTTCTTGAGCAAGAGATGACGAAATTTTTATTTGAAGGGCAAGATATCTACATTGAAGGATACCGCCCACCAGAGAAATAACCGAGAACTTTTTCTTTTTTAACAACATTTTTTCTTAAAAATTTGGAAGCGCTGTTGCTAACTGATCAGCAATAAAGTGGCATCTTCCCAATAAATTAATCATCCCTTTTTTTAAAAAAAGCATCCGCTATTAGCATTATTGCATGGATGCTTTTTTTGATTGATAGGGATGTCATGAAGTTAGCGTATAAGGCCACGCTGTTGCTCGGCTGTTTGTTATTGAATATTGGTTGTAGTAGTAAACCTGCCCCTACCCAAAAAACCAGTCATATTCGCAATAATGTTAAACTTGATGCTTCGCAGCAAGAATTTGCCAAGGATCTTAACGCATTTAACCAGCTGATCAGCTCATTTAACAGCAAAATCATTGAGCGCTGGGGCGAAAAAGAGATGCTCGTGGCGAGCAAACAAAACTACGTAAAATATACCGACAACTACCTAAGCCGCGCGCGTATTAATTTTGATAGCGGCAAAATCGCAGTCGAAACCATTGCTAGCACCGATCAAAAAAAGCACCTGCGCCAAGCAATCATCAGCATGCTGCTCACTCCTTATAATCCTAATTCAGTCGATCTTTATTCTGCCTCAGAAGTGGTTTTAGGTGGCAAGCCTTTTTTACAAGGGCAGATCTTGGATCAAGATGGTAAAGAGATCAATTGGCCATGGCGCGCTGAGCGTTTCGCCGATCATCTTATTGAAAATCAATTACAAACTAGAACTATCAACCAGAAAAAGATGCTGTTTGTTGAGATCAGCATGGTTAGCAATCACAGCCAAAAACGCCGTTATCAGTACGCCGATCTTATCAAAAAAGCATCGCAACGTTATGGCATTGAACAATCATTGATCTACGCCATCATCAAAACAGAAAGCAGCTTTAATCCCTACGCCGTAAGCTCTGCGAATGCCTATGGCTTGATGCAAGTTGTACCACAAACCGCAGGTCGCGACGTTTTTGCGCTGCTCAAAGGCAAAAACGGAGAGCCTTCAGTAAAAGAGCTGTTTGATCCTGAGAAAAACATCGATATCGGTACCGCGTACTGCTATTTGCTAAAAAATCACTACTTAAAACAAGTCAATGATCCGCTGTCTTTACACTACAGCATGATCAGCGCCTACAACGGCGGAGCGGGTAATGTGCTGCGCACATTTCACAGCGATCGCGGACAAGCGATGAAAAGTTTGAATGCGCTAAAGCCAAAGCAAGTGTATTGGGCGCTCACTAAACGCCACCCAGCACAAGAGTCACGTAACTATTTACAAAAGGTGACGCACTTTCAGCAAGAATATGAAATTGTGCACACCTATCAAGCCAATAACAGCGTAGCCAATACCTATCTGTAGCGCTACAAGCTAAAAAATGCCGCATTACGCGGCATTTTTTTTATTTATTTTTTGCCTGCTGTGGCCGCATAGACGGGAATAAAATCACATCACGAATGGTATGCATGTTAGTAAACAGCATAACAAGCCTGTCGATCCCAATTCCTTCACCCGCAGTCGGTGGCAAACCATGCTCTAAAGCTGTAATAAAATCAGCGTCATAGAACATTGCTTCATCATCACCGGCATCTTTTGCATTAAGCTGCGCTTTAAAGCGCTCGTCTTGATCTTCAGCGTCATTTAGCTCAGAAAAACCGTTGGCAAGTTCACGTCCGCCAACAAAAAACTCAAAGCGATCAGTCACAAATGGATTAACATCATTACGACGCGCAAGCGGCGAGATATCTGCAGGGTACTCAGTAATAAAGGTTGGCTGCATTAAGCGAGTTTCTACGGTTTCTGCGAAAATTTCCTCAAGCAGCTGACCGCAGCTCCAGAATTTTTCCACATAAATGCCAAGTCCGCGCGCCAGAGTTGCCATGTGCTCGCGATCTTGCACTTTTTCATAAGTTAACTGCTGCAGCTGCTGATTGTCTGGATTGTACTGTTTTACCGCATCAAGCATGCTAAGGCGCGGATAAGGGCCTGCAAAATCAAGCTCAATCTCGCCGTAAGGCAGTTTAGCGCTGCCAAGCACTTGCGTTGCTACATGGCTTAGCATCGCCTGCGTCAAATCCATCATGTCGTTAAAATCGGCGTATGCCATATAAAATTCGATCATGGTAAATTCAGGATTGTGACGTGGCGAGAGGCCCTCATTACGAAAGTTACGGTTGATCTCAAACACGCGCTCAAATCCACCCACCACTAAGCGCTTAAGATACAGCTCTGGCGCAATACGCATGTACATGTCTTGATCAAGCGCATTATGATGCGTGATAAAAGGCCGTGCAGAGGCGCCGCCTGGGATTGGGTGAAGCATCGGCGTTTCCACTTCCATAAAGCCTTGCTCAACCAAGAAGTTACGAATAGCATTCACAATTTTTGAGCGCACAGCAAACACTTGGCGCGAGGATTCGTTCACAATCAAATCAACATAGCGCTTACGATAGCGGCTTTCTTGATCGCTTAAACCGTGGAATTTTTCAGGCAGCGGACGCAGCGCTTTGGTCAGCAGCTGATACTGCTCCATGTTGACATAAAGATCGCCCTTGCCCGACTT
>JBOFXO010000239.1:0-2393 GCA_051654185.1 Vibrionaceae bacterium
AGCGCCCTGAAGAAGTGACCGAAATGCAGCGTCTAGTAAAAGGCGAAGTTGTCGCCTCTACGTTTGACGAGCCTGCCGCACGCCACGTGCACGTTGCTGAAATGGTAATTGAAAAAGCTAAGCGCCTTGTCGAGCATAAAAAGGATGTTGTCATTTTGCTTGACTCTATCACTCGCCTTGCACGCGCTTACAACACCGTTGTGCCAAGCTCAGGCAAAGTGCTGACCGGTGGTGTTGATGCCAATGCACTGCATCGTCCAAAACGCTTTTTTGGCGCCGCACGTAATGTCGAAGAAGGTGGCAGCTTAACCATCATCGCGACTGCACTTGTCGATACCGGTTCGAAAATGGATGAAGTCATCTATGAAGAATTTAAAGGCACCGGCAACATGGAGCTACATCTGTCACGTAAAATCGCAGAAAAACGCGTCTTCCCAGCCATCGACTTTACTCGCTCAGGCACACGCCGTGAAGAGCTGCTGACTAAAGCTGATGAACTGCAACGTATGTGGATCTTGCGCAAGATTGTTCACCCAATGGGCGAAATTGAGGGAACAGAATTCTTGATCGATAAGCTTGTGATGACAAAAACTAACATCGAGTTTTTTGAAGCCATGCGCCGTCAAAAAAGCTAAGCAACATCACTAAAAAAAGCACTGCTCGCAGTGCTTTTTTACTTTGGGGCGGGTAAAAATGATTTATGACGATTTAAACCAATTTCTTGCTCACCTTGAGTCCATCGGGGAGCTTGTTCGCATCACGCAGCCCGTAGATCCCGATCTTGAGATCACAGCGCTTGCCGACGCAGTTTTAAAAAAACAAGGCCCAGCTCTCTTAATTGAAAATCCGATTGGCCACGCAACACCGGTGCTGGTAAACCTGTTTGGCACTCCTAAGCGGGTTGCGCTTGCGATTGGTGCAAGCGATCTGCGTGCCTTAAAAGAGCTTGGCGCTCTACTTGCCTCACTAAAAGAGCCGCAAGCCCCCGACAGTCTGCGCTCTCTTTTTGCGCTACTGCCTTTATATAAAAACGTTTTTTACATGCCGGTGAAACGGATAAAAAATGCACCTTGCCAGCAAATTATTTGGCAACATGACCAAGTTGATCTTGATAAACTGCCGATCATGCGCTGCTGGCCACAAGATGTCGCCCCGTTACTTACTTGGGGACTGACCATTACACAAGGCCCCTACAAAAAACGGCAAAATCTGGGCATTTATCGCCAACAAAAATTAAGCAAAAACAAAATTATCATGCGCTGGCTAGCGCACCGTGGCGGCGCGCTTGATCTTAGAGATTGGATGCAGGCCCATCCAGGTAAACCTTTTCCGATCTCTGTGGCATTTGGCGCCGATCCTGCAACCATACTAGCAGCTGTGACGCCGGTGCCTGATAGCTTATCAGAATACGCATTTGCCGGTCTTTTACGAAAAAGCCGCACGCGAGTGGTAAAAAGTCTTAGTAATCAACTCGATGTTCCGGCAACCGCGCAGCTTATCTTAGAAGGCTATATCGATCCCGCAGAGTTTGCTAACGAAGGGCCTTTTGGCGACCATACCGGCTACTACAATGAAGTAGAGCGCCACCACGTTATGACTGTCACCCACATGACTTTACGTGAAAACGCCATCTACCACAGCACCTACACAGGGCGCCCGCCCGACGAGCCGGCGATGCTCGCAGTTGCGCTCAATGAAGTTTTCATTCCCTTATTGCAAAAGCAATTTCCTGAAATTGTTGATTTTTACCTGCCGCCAGAAGGATGCTCATACCGGCTTGCTATCGTCTCTATCAACAAACAGTATGCCGGCCACGCGAAACAGGTGATCATGGGGATATGGTCTTTTTTGCGCCAATTTATGTACACAAAATACGTGATGGTTTGCGATGCACAAGTTGATATTCGCAGCTGGCCTGCGGTTATGGACGCACTCGCAGCCAATTTTTCCCCTACGCAAGATATTGTAAGCGTGGATAATACACCGATTGACTCGCTCGATTTTGCTTCGCCAGTTGCAGGGCTTGGCGGCAAGATGGGACTTGATTTCACAAAAAAATTTACCGAAGAACACTCTGCTGCAAAAATGCAGGAAGCTGATCTTTGTGAGCTTTCACCAAAGGCAGATGCAACAAATACGGGGATCAAATCCTATTTTCCCGCGAGTGGACAAGAGCAGGTTGTTTTTGCCACATTGGATCGAACAAAGGTGACAGAAATACTTAAGCAGGCAGTTATACCACCGAGTCAAACAAAGCTGATGATTGTGGTCGACCCCGAAATTGATGTCACTTGTTGGTCAGATGTCATTTGGGCGCTTACAACCCGCTCCGATCCGGTGCGCGATTCATCGCTCATCAACAACTGCTTGCTTCTCGATGCCACAAATAAATC
>JBOFXO010000240.1:0-7426 GCA_051654185.1 Vibrionaceae bacterium
GAATAAAATTTTGAGTATGCTATAGCATTTTATTTTGCAGAGTATTCATTAGGTTGCCTAAAACGGGCGAGAAAATGCAAGTAATGAGGAAAAAGCGTGAGGGTTGGATTAAATGGTCGGACTGACTGGATTTGAACCAGCGACCCCTGACACCCCATGACAGTGCGCTACCAGGCTGCGCTACAGTCCGAACGCCTTGCATGTTACGGCTCCACACTTTTTCTGTCAAGAATAAACCATCAAAAGTGTGAAGCATTGTGACAGATCGACTAAATTCGCGACAAATAGCCGCAAATTAGTCCTCAATATAGAATCGTTTTAGCTCGTGCATCGCTTGCATTAGCATCGATAATTCTGGTTTTGCATGCGCTTGCAACTTGTAATTAGCATCAAAGACATTGTAATTGCCAAATTTATCAACCACGGTGATCTTATTATCTTCAATTAAAACAATATCTTGACTGTCACCCGCTAGTAGCCATTTTTTAGGCGTTTCGGCGACATCAAAAAGATTATGACCGCTTGAATAGTGGCGGCTAGGTGAGGTGACACCGAGCGCTTCTTCCATCAAGGTGGGAACCAAATCCAAATGCGAGCTGGCATTTTGCACAACTTGCGCAGGGCGATTTGGCCAGTGCAGTAAAAACGGCACTTGGATTTGATAGCGGCTGTAGTTGGAGTTAAATCCCCAGCTGCTGGTGCCGGTTTCATTAAATTCATTACCGTGGTTTGCGGTGATAATGACAATGGTATTTTCAAGCTGGCCACTGTCGCGCAGTTTTTGTAAAAAATCGCCAAGTAAACCATCGGTGTAATGCGCTGCGTTTTGATAGCTGTTTTTAAGCACTAAAGCGCTGTGCGACTCAACTTTTTGTAAGTTGTTAAGCGATGGCGTGAAATGCTCAGGATAATCACCGCCTTGCTCAAAACGTTTGATATTAGAAAGCTCTACGTAGCTAAACCAAGGCTGTTTTTGCGCTGAGATCCAATCGATTGCGCCTTGCAGTGCGAGCTGGTCGTTTTTCCATGCAGGCACCTGCAAGTTAGCTTCAAATTGCTCAAGCTTTTTACCAAAAATACTTCGAAAATAGATAGGGTTAGAAAAATTATCGCCGCTAAAAAGGCCAAATTGGTAATTGTAACTTTGTAATGTACTAAGCCAAACCGGAGTGAGTCCTTCGCTGCGCGCGCTGTGCACGTAGTGGCTGGGTAGCGAGAAAAAGAGGCCAAACAGACCCGCCATGCTGTCATTGCCGCTGCTAAAATGGCGCGTAAATTGAATGTTTTGCTTGGCAAATTGCGTCATGTTGGGCATAACTTGCGCATTGAGCATATCGGCACGCAAACTTTCTACCATTACCAGCAAAATATTGGTTTTTTTAGCAGGAAGTGTGAAAGATAGCGGCTCAAGCGGATAGCGCAGTACTTCGTTGTCTTGCTCACCTTGTGCCTCGCGGCGGCGCAGGTACTCTTTTTTATCTAAAAGGCCATATTTTTCCATAAAACTTTTGGCCGTCATGGGATAAGAAAGCGGAAAATTAGAGCGCTGCGCGGTAACTGAGCTGTACAGGTAGGCATCCGCCCAAATGTATATGAGGTGTGAGCTGATAAAACTCAGCGCAAACACGAGCGTGATAGGCTTGCCGACTTGCTTGCGCGATAAATTACGCCGTTTATTCCACACCCATTCGGCGATCAAAAGCTCGGTGATAAAAATGGCTGGCACTGAAATAAACAGATGCTGTGACTGCGCGTAGCGCTCTAAATTATCGGCGTTGAGCAGCAGCTTCCACACCATAGGATTAAGGTGCAGACCAAGCTGCTGATAAGCATAAATATCAAGCAGAAGGATGGTTAATCCTGTCGTTGCGACGAGCACCGCAAACATGCGCATTAGGCGCGGCGAGCGGATGATAAAACTTGCAGGAAAAACCACTAAAACGTATACGGCAAAGACCAAAAAACCAAAGTGGCCAATCCAGCTCATCAATTGGTAAAGTTGTCCTAATAGCGTGCTTGGCCAGCCAGACTGCGAAATATAGCTATAACCGAGTAACATGGCGGCTATGATATTGAAAAAGCTAAACCAATGCCCCCAACCTATCAGTTGTGAAATTGTCTCTCTCGTGTGCTTTTCGCTCTCTACCATATAGGATAAATTCTTCTTTAGTTTTAGTGGTGGCTATCCCAAGCTTTGATCGGTCGTGATTGATGAAAACAGAGCTTGAGAAAATTTTTCTGCAATTAGCTTACGTTGGTTAAGGGCTAAGTTGCAATTAATGATGTGGCTTGCCAGATTACCTATTGCCATTAATGAGAGGTCAGTCGGTACTTGGCGCTGTTGCAAAACAGCAATAAGCTCATTGAGAATGATTTCAACGTCCTGATCTTGGTACTTCGATTTTACAGGCATATACCCTCTTGCTTTGGTATGAGTAAAGCTGGCTATAATACCTCACCCCACTATAAGTACGGAACGATTTTTACCATGAGCTTAAGCTTATCGCACCTCATTATCCATCAACTCAAAAAAACTGACAGCGGCGAGCTTGTTGTGCAACTGCGCGAGCAGCAGCTTGCGCATTCGCCGGCGACCGCCGATTTTGTCAGCCAGTTACACCAGATCTACATGAGCAAAGAAGCCAAAGGATTTGGCCATTTTGCGCCGCAGAGCGAATTTGCTAGTTTGCTCACTCGCATGCGCCAAGGTGCACTTGATTTTCTCTCTTTTTCTACCATTGCTACGGCAAAATTAAAAGATGAATTGTGTAAATATCCGTTTGCAGACGAAGGAACGGTGGTGCTTGCGCAGTACCATGCCTTAGCGAGCGAGTACCTTTTTATTGGGTTACTTGATTGCAAATCGAGCATGAAGCTTACCGCGGATTTAGATTTGAGCAGTACCGATTATCTTGATCTGCCAACCATGAGCATTGCCGCTTGCATTGATTTAAGCACGTGGGAGCATGGTGATGGATCAAACCGTTACCTTACTTACATTAAAGGGCGCGTGGGCCGCAAAGTCGCCGATTTTTTCCTCGATTTTATGCAGGCGCAGGTAGGGCTTGATCCCAAAGCGCAAAACACGCTGCTTGTGCAGGCGGTTGAAGAGTATTGCGTGCAGGCGCAGATGAGTTGCGAGGAGAAGCAGCAGTGCCGTCAGCAGCTGCACGAATACGCCAGCGCGCAGCTAAAAGCGGGTGAGGAGCTTAGCTTAGAGGAGCTTTCACAGACGATTGCGCCAACCGCTACGGGCGATTTTGCTCAATTCGCTAAAGAGCAAGCCTATGATCTTGAAGAGAGTTTTCCAGCCGATCGCGCTGTTGTGCGCAAGTTGACCAAATTTGTTGGCAGCGGCGGCGGCGTTTCTATCAACTTTGACAGTTTGCTGCTCGGTGAGCGTATCGCGTACGATGCACAAACCGACACATTAACGCTAAAAGGCACGCCACCTAACTTGCGTGATCAGCTTAAGCGTTATTTTGAGCAGCAATAAATTTTATGTAATAAAAGAATAAAAAAAGCGGCGTTACGGCCGCTTTGTTTTAATGGTCAATGTGGCAAAAATTACGCTGTCGCAATTTTTTCTAGCACGTGACGCAAAAGCGTGACGCGTGGCACGATGGAATCAAGCTGCAACCATTCAGCATCGCTGTGTAGCGCGCCGCCGATAGGGCCAAAGCCGTCCAGCGTTGGCACGCCAAGCACGGCGCATAAATTGGCATCAGAGCCGCCACCAACCGCTTGCCAAGTGATAGGCAGATCGATCTCTTGTCCTGCTTGCTCAACAAGGTTCATTAGCTGCTCAGTCTGCGCGCTTGGCGTCATAGCAGGCTTATAGGCTTCACGGGTAAGGGTGACTTTCACATCCGGCGTAAATGGCGTTTGGCACAAAGTATTGAGCTTTGCATCAATTTTCGCGTATTCGTCGTTATCCCAAAAACGGACATCGATCAGCGCGCTGGCGTGCTCGGCTACAACATTAACCGTGCTGCCGCCTTTGATCACGCCAACGTTGACGGTGGTACCTTGGTCAAAATTGTTCATTTGCGTGGTGGCTAAGATCCAGTGCGCAAGCTCTACAATTGCGCTGCGTCCATTTTGTGGATCATTACCAGCGTGCGCCGCTTTACCGTGCAGCTCAAGTTTGTAGCCAGCAACGCCTTTGCGCGCTTTGACCAGTGAGCCATCGGCGCGAGCACATTCTGCAACTAGCACGACGCGCGCTTGTTTTGCGCGCTGCGCAATCCATTCACTTGAGTCTAGCGAGCCGGTTTCTTCATCGGGGTTCATGCACACGCAGATAGAAAGCTTATCGCGCAGCGCAGGTGTTAGCTGTTGCAGCGCATAAAAAATACCAAGCAGGCCTGATTTCATGTCAGAAACACCAGGGCCATAGGCGCGGTTTGCCGCTTCATCAAGGCTAAACGGGCGTTGAGCAACGGTCCCTTGTGGGAAAACGGTATCCATGTGGCCGATCAGCAAAATATCGATAGCCGCATCGTCTGCTTTATTGCGCACTTCAAGGCCTACGCCCGCTTTACCACAGTCGATGCGTTTGCTGACAAAATTAGGCAGCGTTTGGTATTTTTTTTCCATAAAATCTGCAACTTGCTCGATCCCTGGCAAGGTATAAGTGCCACAATCGATGTTAACTAAAGCACGCAGATCGGCTAAATAATCCTCTAAATTCATCTTAATTACGTCCTATACAAAAAAATTCATGACCAGCATGGCGCCCATGGCGTTAAGCAAAGAGATCCCGATCATGGCGGGAATATAGCGCCCTTCGATGCCGATAGGTCCTAAAATTCGCCCTAAATACTGTATTTGCGAGCCCATCAGGTAGATAGCGGGAGTTAAAATTGCGATGTCAGTGCCATCTAAAATGCCTTGACCGAAAAGCCCAACGACCACGCCTACGCCACCGCCCATTGACATCCATGCGCCAATAAGTACGGCTGCCGCTTCACCAGGAAGGCCAAATAGCCCCATCACAGGAGCAAACACTTTGCCCATCAAGGTGAGTGCGCCGGTAATTTGTAGCGCTTTAATGATCACAAACGCCATTAACACGTTAGGTACGGTGGAGCTTGTTGCAATGCCCCAGCCTTTTTTGGCGCCTTCGACGAAAATGTCGGTGATCATTGGTTTTTTTACATCACTCATGATGATTATCCTTGTGCAGACAGTTTGTTATTGGGTTGATCTTTATCGACAAATTTTAGGTAGACGCGAAAGAGGTTTGCGCCAATGATCTTAAATACAAAGATAACGGCAACAGCAAGACCGATTGACGAGCTAACTGCGGCGGTGCCATCGGGCAGTTTTAGGGTAAAAAGTACCGCGCCTGATGAGAAAAAGTTCACGATTGCCGCGCCTGCTGAAAATTGGAACATGGCAAAAATATTGATCTCATTTTTGCGCAAAAGTCCCGTGTCTTTTAGCTGCCGCGTCATCGCAGCTCCTGCATCCGTGCTTTGCAAAGAAGCGATCAGTGCAAGGCCTGCAGTCCCTGGAATGCTCATCAAAGGTTTTAGCAGTGGTGAGAGTAGCTTGCGCGCCGCGTCAAGTGCGCCGTAATGCTCAAGCACGTTGATCATGCCAAGGGCAAACATGACCGTTGGGATCAAGGTCAGTGCAAATAAAAAGCCATCGGTCGCGCCGCTGCCGCCATGGCCGCGCATGGTAGTGGTCGCAGTTTCTACAGCGCCGGTTGCTGAGTGTTTTACCGTGTGTACCAGCGTGCCAAATGAACCATTGAGCGTGGTGAAATCGAACACACCGTACCATTCATTGGATTTTAACAAGCCAGAAAAAAAGACGACTGCAAAGGCGAGAGTGCAGTAGCTAATAATCGTTTTTTTTGTGTCGCTAGACGTGGTGCTAGACATTTTTACCCCTAAATAAACAAAAAGATAACGTATTGCCACCAAGTTGTGCCAAGGTACCTAAAGTCAAAATACCGCTAACGGGTTAGCGACGAAGTTTAACGAGGACGCGCTTGCGCGGGGATCTATTCACGAAGGAAAAGATAAGTGGTGGCTTACATCATTACTTTATCTTAAAGGCAAACATGATGGAATATCTGCTGTAAATTGAGTAAGTTAGGCTAGTGTATGTCGTGAGCAAAAATAGGGGATGAGAATGCAAAAAGTAGGATTGGTGGGCTGGCGTGGTATGGTGGGCTCGGTGTTGATGCAGCGCATGCAAGAAGAAAATGATTTTGCGCTGATCGAGCCGGTTTTTTTTAGCACTTCTCAAGTGGGAGAAGCCCCTCCTGCTTGGGCTAATACACAAACGGCGATGCAAAATGCTTATGATGTCGAGCAGCTAAAAAAACTTGATATCATTATCTCCTGCCAAGGCGGCAGCTACACCGAAGCTGTCTATCCAAAGCTTATTGTGAGCGGCTGGCGCGGCTTTTGGATTGATGCGGCCTCGACGCTGCGCATGCAAGAGTGCGCTATTATCGCGCTCGATCCGCTTAATCTTACGCAGATCCGCCAAGGTATTGCAGAGGGTGTGCGTGTGTTTGTCGGGGGAAATTGCACGGTAAGCTTAATGTTACTAGCACTTGGCGGTTTGTATAAAGCCGATCTCATCGAATGGGTGAGCTCGCACACCTACCAAGCCGCATCTGGCGCCGGCGCGCAAAACATGCGTGAACTCTTGCAGCAGATGGGCACCATTTTTAATGCCGTGCAGCCGCAGCTTAATGATCCTGCTAGCTCCATTTTAGCGATTGACCAAAGGGTGACGAGCACGCTGGCAAGCGAAGCATTTCCTGCACAAGCATTTGGCGCGCCGCTGGCAGGCTCTCTTATTCCTTGGATTGATGTGGCGCTGCCTAATGGCCAAAGCAAGGAAGAGTGGAAGGCGATGGTTGAGGCGAACAAAATTTTGGGTAAAAGTGACAATCCTATCGCCATCGATGGCACTTGCGTGCGCGTTGGCGCAATGCGCTGTCACAGTCAAGCGCTGACAATCAAGCTTAAACAAGCCGCTCCTTTAGATGAGATCACTGACATGCTTGCGGCGCATAATCAATGGGTTAAGGTTGTGGATAATCAGCGCGATTTAACGCTGCAGCAGCTTACGCCTGCGAGTGTGAGTGGTAGCTTAACCATTCCTATCGGACGGCTTCGCAAAATGGCGATGGGCGAGCATTACCTCAACGCTTTCACGGTGGGTGATCAGCTATTGTGGGGTGCGGCTGAGCCTTTGCGGCGCGTGTTGCGTATCATTTTGTCAGAAATTGAGTAGTAATAGCAGCGCTGAAAAAGAAAAAAACCGCAGAGCGCGGATTTTTTATAAGCATTTCAAGAAGCGTCTGAAATTTAGGCTGCGAAGTTTTTGCTCGCAAATTCCCAGTTAACCAGTTGCCAAAATGCCGTGAGGTAATTTGGGCGCAGGTTGCGAAAAT
>JBOFXO010000241.1:0-3426 GCA_051654185.1 Vibrionaceae bacterium
TGTGGAAAATGGCAAAACCGGGGGAGCCGATGTGGGCGTCGCCTTGGGGACAAGGGCGTCCTGGCTGGCACATTGAATGCTCGGCGATGAACTCTTCACTGCTTGGCACACACTTTGATATTCATGGCGGCGGCTCAGATCTTGCTTTTCCGCATCATGAAAATGAAATTGCGCAGTCTTGCTGCGCGCACGACACGCCTTATGTAAATACTTGGATGCACAGTGGTATGGTGATGATAGACAAAGAAAAAATGTCAAAATCACTGGGTAATTTTTTCACTATTCGCGATGTGTTATCGCATTTTGATGCCGAAACGGTGCGCTACTTTTTATTGTCGGCGCATTATCGCAGTCAGCTTAACTACAGCGAAGAAAATTTAAAACAGGCGCGTCAAGCGCTCGAGCGTTTTTATACCGCACTACGTGGCGTGCCATTAGCCGATGAGGCTGCCGACGAGCCATTTAGTGCGCGCTTTAAAACCGCGATGGACGATGATTTTAATACCCCTGAAGCGTGCGCGGTGCTGTTTGATCTGGTTAGAGAGCTCAACCGCGTTAAGGCGCACGATGTGCAAGCTGCCGCGCCGCTGGCTGCGACGCTGCGTAAATTAGCGGGCGTGCTGGGTTTATTATCACAAGATCCAGAAGTGTTTTTACAAAACGCACAGGGCGAAAGTGATCCGCAATTTGCGGCAAAGGTTGAAGCGTTGATTGCGCAAAGAAATGAGGCGCGCGCCAGTAAAAATTGGGCGGCGGCGGATGCGGCGCGTGATGGGCTTGTAGCGCTTGGCGTAGTGCTTGAAGATGGCGCGAATGGTACAACGTGGCGCAAAAAATAGCGGCTAAGTCATAAACAGGTAAAGAAAAAGCCGCATCTAAGCGGCTTTTTGAGCTGCGAAAACTTTTATCCAACAAGTCCAGGAAAAAGCGCCCGCACGCCGTTAGCGATAAACTCGATACCGAGCGCGGCTAAAATCAGCCCCATGATCCTTGTAACTACGTTAATGCCTGTTTGACCAAGGTATTTCACGATGGTAGGTGCGATGCGCAGTAAAACCCACACACAAACCCCAAAAACGCCGATTGTGAGCAAAAGGCCAATAGTTTCAACGGTTCCAGAGTGGCGACTGGCATAAACAATGGTGGAGCTGATGGCGCCAGGGCCGGCTAAAAGCGGCATGGCGATAGGCACGACGCCGACTTGTTCACGGCTTGCCGATTCTGATTGCTCTTGTTTGTTTTGTTTATCTTCACCGAGCTTGCCGCTCATCATGGTAAAAGCGATGCTCAGGAGCAATAGTCCGCCGGCAATGCGAAACGAGTTAAGAGAAATACTAAATAGATCAAGTAGTAACTGTCCGGCAAGTACAGAGACTACCAAAATCGTGACAAAGGCAAAACTGGCTACATAGGCGGTTTTATTTCGTTCTTCTTTGGCTTGGTGAGCGGTTAGCGAGACAAAAATAGGCATGATCCCTAGCGGGTTAACAGCTGCGAACAGACCGATAAAAAAATGGAAGAAAATTGCAAACTCAACGCTGATCATGACGGCGTAAGCCTCTGGTTAAAGTGGATTGATAAATTGGTCATATTATTAAAAGCACAATGCGTGCCGGATCAGTATAGCTATCTCCGATCGCAAATTCAGCAAAAACAATATATTGATATTTCAACAAATTTCGCTGCAATAAATTGAGGTGCATGCTGCGTTTGCTTGTTATTCTCAGATCTGATTCATATACTGTGAAATTATATGATCCACGTAGTAAGAGATTGTTATGGTAGCTACGCAACACATGGAGCTATAGATGAGTGCAAGCCCATGGTATTTACTTTATTGCAAAGCTAAAGAGCAGCAGCGCGCCATTTTGCACCTGCAGCGACAAGATGTGATCTGCTACAGCCCACACATTTTGGTGGAAAAAATTCGCCGTGGCATGCGTAAAGTCGAGCTTGAGCCGTTATTTCCAAGCTATCTTTTTATCTCTTTTGCACCGCAAAAAATTGCTTTTGTGACTATTCGCTCAACACGCGGTGTGGTTGATTTCGTGCGTCAAGGCATGCAGCCATGCGAAGTGCCTCTCTCGCTCATCACCAACTTAAAAAAACATGAACAGGCTTGCCGTGCGCAAGATCTGCAAAATGCATTCGTCACGGGGCAAAAAGTTGAGATCTTAGAAGGTCCGTGGCAGGGCGTTGACGCAATATTTAAAGAAGCTGATGGTCTGCATCGCTCTGTGCTGCTTATAAAAATGCTCAATCAGCCTGTGGAAATTTCTCTTTCAAATCAAAATATTTGTCACAGACAAAGCTAGCGGCTCGCTTTTTCTTTTCTTACAAAGAAGGGTTGCAATCGTATCTTTGTGATCTCAATCTACGGCAAAGCTTGCTATCCCCAGTAAAATGCAATTTTTCTGATAAAGGTATGGTAAATGGATAATAATGCAGTTTTTCATTTAGGTGTGACGCGTGAGCAGCTTGCCGGGGCAACGCTTGCGATTTTGCCAGGCGATCCTGGGCGTGTAGAAAAAATTGCTGGCTTTACGGATGAGGCAAAATTTTTAAACAGTCACCGCGAATTCACGCTTTATCTTGCTCGCTTAGACGGGCAGCCGGTTGTGATCTGCTCAACGGGGATCGGCGGACCTTCGACTTCCATCGCCGTTGAAGAGCTTGCGCAGCTTGGCGTGACCACCTTTTTGCGTGTCGGCACAACCGGCGCAATTCAGCCGCAGCTTAATGCAGGCGATCTTATCGTGACTACAGCCGCGGTGCGCCTTGATGGGGCAAGTTTACATTTTGCGCCACTTGAGTTTCCAGCGGTTGCCGATTTTTCTGTAATGACTGCACTAAAAGAAGCGGCGCAAGAGCAGCAGGCGGTTGTGCATATGGGGGTGACGGCGTCAAGTGACACCTTTTATCCTGGGCAAGAGCGTTACGACACAGCAACCGGACGCGTAGTACGCCGTTTTCAAGGCTCTATGCAAGAGTGGCAGCAAATGGGCGTGCTTAACTATGAGATGGAAGCGGCAACGCTCTTTACTATGTGCAGCAGCTCAGGCTTAAAAGCGGGCTGTGTTGCGGGCGTGATTGTGAATCGCTGCAAGCAAGAGATCCCCGATCCTCAAATTATTGCGCAAACCGAAAAGCGCTCGATCACAGTAGTGGTGGAAGCTGCGCGTAAGCTGTTAAATCATAAGTAATAGTTGCACGCATACGTTTGATAGCTGCGTAAATTTGCGCAGCTTTTTTTTGATTTTACGATGATCACTTCTTTCCCCCTAGTTACGCGCAAACAAGTTTAGTTTTTTTCCTTATACGCTCTTGCCGCAAGTGTACAAAATCGCTACGAATTACCTTACTCTGCTCGCTACGGTTTAGAGTTTGCCGATTCTTTCTCTGGAATGTTGCTTTTTATATTTTGCA
>JBOFXO010000242.1:0-2036 GCA_051654185.1 Vibrionaceae bacterium
GTATGCAACAAGCAATTGAACGCGGTGCGTAGCGCTATCAGCAATTTTATGCCTGAGTTTAATAATTTAAGAGTTCACCGCAAGCCTCGTTTGCATATGTCTATTGATAAACATGGCCAAACGCTTAACGTATTGCAGCTTTCACAAGGCGAAAAAACGGTGATGGCACTCGTCGGCGATATCGCACGCCGTTTAGTCATGATGAATCCTGAGCTTGCAAATCCGCTGCAAGGCCGCGGCATTGTTTTGATTGATGAAATCGACATGCATTTACACGCGGAATGGCAACGCACCATTATTGGGCGTTTGGCATCCACTTTTCCTAATTGCCAATTTGTGTTAACCACCCACTCGCCTTTGGTGATCAGTGAGTCGCACAATGCATTGGTTTACTCATTAGAGGGTGGCAAGATCCGTGAAATCGCTTCGCTATATCGCGAAACACACATGGCGCATTGCTGAAAATTATAGATATTAAAGAAAAGAGCTGGTCATAAAACGGCCAGCTTATACCATTGCAACAGCTCGCTGCTGCACAAACTAAAACAGGCGCAAATGCAGCCCTTTTTACATAAAATCCTGCCGGCCGCCGCAAATAAGGTTCATTCTTCGCGCTAAACCAGATCCCAGTAGCATAAGCTGTTGTTACTTACGCTGCGAAATTTCTCCGCTAAAAAGTCAATCACGACCCTGACCTTTGCTGCAAGGTTATCTGTCTCAAGGTAAAGCGCGCTGATCGATTGCTGCTCTAAACTGGTTGAAACTTGATGATCTTCAAGCAGCTGAATAAGCTTGCCACTTTTGAGCTCTTCACCAATCAGCCAAGTGGGAAAAACCACAATACCACCACCGCCCACCGCACTGGCAACCAAGGTTTCTGCATTGTTGCTGCAAAGTGAACCAAAAACCTCATAGGGCTCCAATTTATCCTTACCGATAAACCAGCGCTGCAATCCATTTGGCCCTTTAAATACCAGGCAGTTATGTTGTTCGAGATCTTCTGGCTGACGCGGTGTGCTATAGGATTTTAGATAGCGAGGACTTGCCGCCATGACGTAGCGCTGCTTAGCAAAACGCTTCATTTTTAGCGAAGAATCTTGCAAAACGCCAATGCGGATCAACAAGTCAATAGCTTCTGCAGCCGGATCGACAAACGAGTCAGTCTGCTGAATTTCAACCTTAAGAAGAGGATAGCGTTCTAACAATTCAGGAAGATAAGGCGCAATATGAAGCCGGCCAAAAGCAACCGGAGCGCTGATTTTTACTGTGCCGCGCGGAGTATTTGCGCGCTGCTCGATGTGCTCAACAACGCGCTCATACTGGTTAATGATGTCAGTGCAATGCTTATTAAATGCCACGCCTTCATCGGTCAATGAGATCGAGCGAGTATGACGATGCAACAGTTTAGCCCCGACTTTTTCTTCTAGCTGCGCCATTTTGCGAGATACCGAAGAAGGCGTCATATCTTGCCTGCGTGCCACTTCAGAAAAATTGCCAAACTGGGTGGTCATCAAGAACAATTTTATTTCCAATAAAGAAACATCGTAATTCACAAACTTTTGCCTACTTTATTTAACCTGAACTCGGGATAAAAGTTTTGAACTAAATGCCCTTCTCATGATCAGATCTTTCGATAATAAAAAACCTGATCACCCTAGAGGGCCTATGCACAAGTTAGTGGAATTGTTTTGTGATGTTGATGATTTTTGTGCGGTTTTTATGCCTGCATGGGAAAAGACTTTGCTCGCAGATGGCACACGCAAGCGGCAACGTGTAGGCCGTATGGCAATCAGTGAAGTGATGACCATCATCGTACTTTTCCATATGTCTAGCCACCGTGATTTTAAAAACTTTTATAGCGGCTATTTGGCTCGTTTTTATAAAGCGGATTTTCCTGATTTGCTCAGTTATAACCGTTTTATTGAAGTCATGCCGGCGGCCTTAATACCGCTGTGCAGCTACTTTGCCAGCCTCAAAAGTGACCCAACTGGTATCGAATTTATTGATTCAACAAGCATTAAAGTCTGTCACAACTT
>JBOFXO010000243.1:0-1550 GCA_051654185.1 Vibrionaceae bacterium
ACGCTCTTTTTTCATGCAGCAAGGGCAGAAAATATAAAAAAAATCAGCGAATTTCATCTAGAGCATGAAAATGGCAGTACGCTTTTGTTTTTACCGCCCGATGAGCTACTTAAAAGCACGGTGAAATGCGATTTGCTGCTCGTCGATGAAGCTGCAGCTTTGCCCATCTTCATCTTGCAAAAATTACTGCAAAATCATAGCCGCATTGTATTTGCTACCACAGAGCACGGCTATGAAGGCTCTGGACGCGGCTTTAGCACAAAATTTAAAGCGCTGCTAACACAAAACGCGCCAAGTTGGAAAGAGGTAAAATTATCTACGCCCATTCGCTACGCCGCGCACTGCCCAGTTGAAGCGTGGCTTTATCAGTTTTGCCTGCTAGACGCAAAAACGCCGCCAGCAGCCTTTGGCAAAATAACGGTTGCAGCAATTTCTCAGCAGCAGCTGCTAGCAAGTGAAGCCCTCTTGCGGCAAGTGTTCGCACTTTTAGTTAACGCACACTATCAAACGTCACCCAATGATTTGTTATATTTATTAAGCGAAACGCCCGCGCCAATTTTGCTCGGCGCTTTTGTGGGGGAACATTTGGTAGGCATTGTGTGGGCGCAAGCCGAAGGCGGTTTGCCCGCGCCTCTTGCCGATGAAATTGCTCAAGGCCGACGACGCGTTAAAGGCCATTTACTGGCGCAAAGTCTAGCGCAGCATACCGGTATTACAGAGCTGTTAAGTACGCCCTACTGGCGGATCGTGCGTCTTGCTGTGCTTGCTTCACACCAACAACAAGGCGTTGCAAGGCTATTGCATGATGAACTCGAAAAACTAGCGCGGCAAAACGTGGCACTGCTAGGCGTTAGCTGCAGCGCAGAGGCGCAGCTTTTAGCGGTGTGGCGAAAATTTTGCTACACGCCGGTTAGGATCGGGGTAAAAAAAGATCAGGCTAGCGGCAACTATTCACTGCTATTTGTAAAATATTTGTCCGCTTTGCCTTCCCCTGCTTGGCTAACGCAGCTTACTGACTTATTTTTTGTCAATTTTCATTCACAAATTGCGCAGCAATTTACACAGCTTTCTTGTGATGTGGCACTGCCGCTATTTAAAGACGCCTTACTTTCTCACAAAATGCATGAAAGCTGCGCTTGGCAAAGCGCACTTTTTGCAAGCGGCAAACTTGGCTTTGAAGTCACAGCCGGCAGCATCGAAAATTGGTTTTGTGCTTGGCTTAATGAGGAAAAAGATCTCGCCATAACGCCTGAGCTTAAGTTAGCTTTTAACAAAATCATTCAGCGCCACAGCTGGCAAGAAATTGCTTTAGAGCATAATTTTGCAGGAAAAAAGCAGGCGCTTGCCGCTTTGCAGGGGTGGGTAAGATCTTGCATCGCAAAGCAAAACAGTAGCCAATAAAAGGACAAAAAATTTATGCAATTTTTGGCAAAAAAAAGGGCTTAGATAAGCCCTTTTTCTTTAGCAATTAGATGCGTTTTTGCGCATATTCTTGCATTTCATTAATGCTGGCAGTTGTTAAGTATTGACCATCTAAAAAGAAGTTTACG
>JBOFXO010000244.1:0-6534 GCA_051654185.1 Vibrionaceae bacterium
ACTTTTTGCGGCAGATCCAGTGCGGTAAGCTGGCTGCATTGCAGCAGGGCGCTGTCGATATTTGGGCTGTTAAACAAGATAGTGTAGGTTGGGCGCAAGGTTTTGCCGGCAGCGCTGGCATCATTGTGATGGGCGATGCGGGTAATAATGGTGATCTGGTTGCGCTGCGCGATAGCCATAAAGCGTTTCGCCGTTTGTTCGAGATCATAGTGACTTTTCAGTTGTACCATCCCGCTCGATGCCAAGCAAAATTGGCTGTAAAGCGTGATCACACTCGCTAATAAGTAAGCTGCAATTCTCATTTTTCACTCCGCTGCTGCTGATCATCGCCGCTGATTTTTTGGCTTTTTTTGCATGATCAGCGTCAAATAGCTTGAATTGTACGACAATGAGTCGCTTTTGTGGTGAGAAATAAGTGAAATTACACTCTGTGCTTATTGTGCCTTATTGAGATCTCTGAGCGCACAATACTTGCATAGCTTTTGGGCAAAAGGGGCGGAAAAACTGCGCCGCAAGCTTTCCAAATTCAATAAAAAAATCGTGCCAAATCGTATTTAACTTACTATCCTAGCGAAGTTTTTTAACGGAAGGTGAAATATGATCATTACTCCCAAAATTCGCGGATTTATCTGCACAACAACACATCCTGTGGGCTGTGAGGCGAATGTCAAAGAGCAAATTGCTTATGTACAAAAGCAAGGAAAATTGGCTAATGCACCTAAGCGTGTATTAGTTATCGGTGCATCAAGTGGTTATGGCTTAGCATCGCGCATTACTGCCGCGTTTGCTGGTGATGCGGCGACTATTGGCGTCTTTTACGAAAAAGCGGGAACCGCAACTAAACCTGGCACTGCGGGTTGGTACAACTCCGCCGCGTTTGACAAACTGGCTAAAGCAAAAGGTTTATACGCAAAAAGCCTAAATGGCGACGCTTTTAGCGATGAAGCGAAGCAAAAAGCGATTGCGCTTATCAAAGAAGATCTCGGGCAAGTGGACTTAGTGGTTTATTCGCTAGCCGCGCCGGTGCGCAAATTGCCATCGACTGGGCAGCTTGTGCGATCGTCATTAAAGCCTATTGGGCAAACATATACTGCTACAGCGGTTGATACCAATAAAGATGAGATCATTGAAGCGAGCGTCGAGCCTGCGAGTGAGCAAGAAATTCAAGATACCATTACCGTGATGGGCGGCGAGGATTGGCAGCTGTGGTTAGATGCGCTAATGAGCGCAGGTGTGCTTGCATCTGGCTGTAAAACAGTCGCTTATAGCTACATCGGCACGCAGCTGACTTGGCCTATTTATTGGGATGGCGCGCGTGGCCGCGCTAAAATGGATCTTGACCGTGCAGCGCAGGCGCTTGGCGATAAGCTTGCTCCGTTAAGCGGCACGGCGAATGTGGCAGTGCTAAAAAGTGTGGTGACGCAAGCCTCTTCAGCGATCCCTGTTATGCCGCTTTATATTGCCATGGTTTATAAAAAAATGCGTGAGCAAGGCCTGCATGAAGGTTGCATCGAGCAAATTTATCGCATGTTTAGCCAAAAAATGTATAACGGCGCCATGGAGCTTGACGATGAAAATCGCTTGCGTCTTGACGATTGGGAGCTGCGCGATGATATCCAGCAGCACTGCATGCAGCTGTGGCCGCAAGTGACAACGCAAAATTTGCGCGAGCTGACTGACTATGACGCTTACAAAGCCGAATTTTTAAAACTGTTTGGTTTTGGCATTGCTGGCATTGATTACAGCGCAGAAGTTGATCCAAACGTTGAGTTTGATGTTGCTGCGATCTAACAAGAAATGATGAAGCTGGCATTGCCGGCTTCTTTTTTAAAGGTGCAAATGCAAACTCATTTTTACGTAAGTGGCGCCTAATTAACTTTTACCCGAATTAACAATAGATTTTGTTAATGTATTTGTTAAAAAACGAACATTTTTTGAGTAACAGTGTTTACAAAATTAGCAAATTGTTGAAAAAAAAAGCAAACGATACAAAGGTTGCAAAAAAATAGTGACATGCGCACTGTTTTAAGTAAAATGTGCACATCTTAAAGCGACAGCTAAAAGATACGGCGCGTTGGCAGACTGGTTATGCAGCGGATTGCAAATCCGTGGACCTCGGTTCGACTCCGGGACGCGCCTCCATAATGCGACACTAGCTCAGTTGGTAGAGCGCAACCTTGCCAAGGTTGAGGTCACGGGTTCGAACCCCGTGTGTCGCTCCAAAATTTTCGCTCATACCTTTCTTCTAATAAAAAATCACAATAAAAATCGATATAAACCTAAGCATACTTTTGGCAAGAAAATCTTATTTTTCTCACTTAAGCTGGTTTTCCTTTGCTATTCACTCTTGCTAAAAACATGTCTATTTCTTCTCTTGTTTTTTGATTTTCCTTTTCAGCCATTATTTTTTTGCTCTTCAAGCATTGTATCCAACCGGCACGAAAGCTGTGACTCCTTTTTTGCAGGAGGCGCTGATGCTTGTGTGCTAGCTAGCTTTGTTAATTTAAATAAAATCAATGCCATTTAATGCTGGCTACGCCTCAAAAAATAACGGTATTTTGCTAGCAATAAATAGTTTGCTGGAAATTTAGTGCGAAATTATGTGGATCAACGCTGATAAAAGTGAGGGCGATATTGTGCTTAATTTGCTATGTGCCGCGATCACATTTTTTTAAATGTAAATAATAAACAATCACTTGAATATGACACTCTACGCATTTGCCCGCAATAAGATTCGACTCTTTGATTGCCTTAAGTAAAATAAGCTTTCGATTACATTGAAGATCAATGTGTTATTAATCAATTTCGTAGTTTAAATGCAAGAGGGATGTTTCGCATGGCAATGGGTACTGTTAAATGGTTTAACAATGCAAAAGGGTTTGGTTTTATCTGTCCTCTAGAGGGAGAGGAAGACATTTTTGCGCACTACTCGACTATCCAAATGGATGGCTATCGTACTCTTAAAGCGGGTCAAACCGTGACTTATGAAGTCCAAGAGGGGCCAAAAGGGTACCATGCTAGCTTGATCACGCCGGTTGATAGCGAAATATCGCAAAACAAATAAAGTTGCTGATCGATACTTTCCTCAAGTTGCTTGAAATAAATAAAAGGCAACTTGGGGGAATTGAGATTAATAATTTATTCTAATAATATTAATCCGTTATAGAAAATAAGCGTTATCTTCGATGCTTATCTGCCACATAATTTATTCTTTATCTCCTCTACTAAGACTCAACTGATCTTGCAAACTTTCCGCTAAAAAGTACAATTGTATTCGTGAATTTTCGTCAGATATTCTAATTAATTGATTTTTATCGAAAAGCATGAAATAACGTGCGAATTAAGAAATCAAAATAGCAGAATGCCCGCAGCGAAATTAAATAAGCCAATTTAATTGCATCAGGTTTCTTATTGTATGATTTTCTACTTTTATAATCCTTTAAGGCGTTTGAAATTATCGCACACAAATTAGGATTTTTATTTTATTCAGCTGTTAAAATATTAACGCTATCAATGGGAATGGCATAGATGGCATATAGTTTATTTACTCTTCCTCATATTAGAGCCGGATTTCATCATCTTTTTGCGACATTTATTTTTTCGCTTTACGCTATGCAAGTCAGCTCTTATTTGAGCGATATTCATTTTGTAACGCTGTTTTTTCAAACAGCGGTGTTATTTTTTTTGCTTTATTTAGTGCGACTCTCGTTATATCTCAGTTGTTATCGCATGAGCGCCTTAACTAGCATGGCATTGTACACGGTGGTGGGGATCTTGTTTGCGACTTGGCATCACCATTTTTATAATTTTCCGTTAGAAACCAATGTTAAAGTGGCCTTTGGTATTATTGTGCTTGGCAGTTTTATTTCCATTGATTTGGCGATTTCTGATACGCGGGTGCAGCTTGAAAAACCGGAGGCGTTTAATAATCCGCCGCAAACTTTTGTGCCCCTTGCCTTTCAAGTTGGGTTTACCATTGTTTATTTGCTGCTTGCTTTAACATTGCTGCTTAGTATGGTGATGAACAGTGAGCTTGTGAATTTTGTGCACCATGAACGGCTGCTTTTAACATTTGCTGATATTAATCAAATGGTTAAAAGCTTTTTTATTGCAGCCTTGATCATGAGCGCTTATGTGATATTGCTGACTAAAAATGCTGCAAGCCTTTTTAAAAGACAAATTTCTTACCAAATTCAAACGCTTAATTATGTTGGCGAGCAAAATTACCAGTCAAAAGTTCCCATGAATATGTTAGGGGAATTTAGCATTATCGCTTACTACACCAACTGCATGTTGCAAGATTTAGGGCGTCAAGTTGAACCTGCTGTCACAAGTCAGGGCATTGATACGGCCGTGAAAAATTTTGCGTTTATGTTAGTAAAACGTGAAGGGGGCAATCGCGCTAAATTGCTGCGTATTCAGCGTTATGTGCGTGAGCTTGCCGAGCAGCTAGGAAAACTCGATAAATACAAAAAGGTGATAAATAAAGACGTTGTCGAGCGCCTGTATCAGTGCGCCCCTTTGTATGACATCGGTAAAATTGGGATTTCGGAAGTCATTTTGCAAAAAGAGGGTCCCTTGTCGGCGCAAGAAAAAGAGATCTTTAAAACGCATGCGCAGATCGGCGCCGATATACTCAATATTGAAGATGATGAGCAAGGTTTTTTTGAGCTAGCGCGAGAGATGGCGCTCAGTCATCATGAAAATTGGGATGGTAGCGGTTACCCGTTTGGTTTATCGGGCGCTGCGATCCCGCTTTCAGGTAAAATAGTTGGGCTTGCTAACTATTACGATGAGCTACGCTGTGGCCGCCATATTGAGCAAGCACTGAGCCACTCGCAAGCTTGTGAGTTTATTTTAAGCCATAGCGGAAAGCTTTTTGATCCCGATCTGGCGCGAGCATTTGCGGCGTGTGAACAGCAGTTTGCTGATATTGTTAAGCACTATGACGACAAGCTCCTATATACCTTAATAGATAAGCCAACGGTGACTAGTCGCAGCCGCATGCATAAAAAGCGCGCGAAAGCGCACAGCACATAAAATAAATCACCTGAGTATATTGCTAGTGTGGGTCAAAACCGCTAGCAACATTCTCAGGTGATTTTGGGTTTCTCGTATGCTTTATCGCATTATTTCTTTTGATTCACTTGGCGCAACTCTTCAATAAACAGTGATGGCTGCTCGGGATCATGGCAAACCCAGCACTGGCGCGCACGGGTCAGTGCAAGATAAAACAGGCTGCGCTCTTTGATATGATCGATGTAGGAAAATTGATTAAACAGTGCGTACTGCAATCCTTGCTCTTGCGATGGCGCCGGAAAAACATCTTTATTCACATCGACAATAAAGCAGTAGTCAACAGCAACGCCCTTCGCTTGTGCTACCGCCTCATAACGCATTGAAAACATCGGGAAACGATGCTGCCAAGTGCGCAGATCTTTAGGTTTATTGCTGAGCTCTCGCCCAATAAACACAATCTCAAGCTGGTTGCCTTCTGAAAGCGTAGCAAGTTTTAGCAGCACATTTGTGATGGCGCTGTGCTCTATGATCTGCACATGTTTTTTGAGATTGTTGGTCGCGCTTTTTAGCGGCGGTGCGAGCTTTATCGGGGTAAGATCCTCTTGTGTGGCATAAAGCATGTCTGCATTCAAAATGGCGCTAGCACATTTTGCAACATACTGATTAAAACGGTAACTGTGCGGCAGACGGGTGATGGCTGCATGAGAAAAGCGCTCGGTAAAAACTTCGGCAAGTCCCGCTGTTGGCTCTGTAAAATGCTCAGCAAGCTGCAAGTCATCAGCCGCTGCATAAAGGATCGGCGGCTTTTGCTGATCGGGCTGTTTGCTCTGGCATAAGGTCTCTAAAAAAGTGACGGCTGCAAGGGGCAGAGCTTGGTATTCATCGACAAGAAAATGGGCATAGTGGTGCTCAAAAGCGCCATCTTTGCGGCTAAGCAGGTCGGTAGCTCTCTCAAGAAGACGCTTAGCGTCATGCTCGCCGCTTTCATTGAGCGACTTTTGATAGTGCTGCATTAAAGGAGAAAGCAAAGTGAGCTCGCTCAGTGCTTGTTGATCATGATGCACCAGCTGCTTAAGCCCTGTACTTGGCATATTTTGCTGAAGCAAAAGGTTTAGCTGACGCCATAGCCATAAAAGAAAATCGCTGCTCGTGGTTTGCTCAGCAAGGGGCTCTTCCGGATCTATCCCTGGTACTTGCCAAGTGGCGATGTGTTTTTGCCAGCGTTTAAGTGACGCAGAGTTGCTAAAAGTTGTTTCAAGCCAAAGGGAGAGCCATTTATTGCGTGAGCGTGTACAGCTGATAAGCCTTGAAATTTGCAGCTGCTCATCAAAATTTGCGCGAATGATCTGCTGAGCCAGCGCGACTGGGGTGACAATATTTATCACAGGCAGACCGCGCTTGCTAAGCTCAGAGCGTATTTTTTGCTTAACGGCTTGATCTGGAACAATAAAGAGGATCTGCCAAGCCCGGCATTGTTTGCTGTGCAGCAGATAATGGCAGTGTGCAAGTAAGGTG
>JBOFXO010000245.1:0-1443 GCA_051654185.1 Vibrionaceae bacterium
TGCCTTGCTTATCTTTATAAGATGATGAATTTTCACCAAGTAACCACTCAGGAAAACGCGGTAATTGCTGCTTTAAATGAGCCATTTTTTTATTTTGCGCGAGCTCTTCTGCCCTTTTGTAGGCTACCGCTTGTAACTGTTCTAGAGTGGGCGCAACACCTTCACATGAGAACCCAAAGCGCCTTAAATCACGCTGTGCCGCACTACCTGCAGATTTTAAATTATCGATAATAGCTTGATTATCTTGCTCTAAATCGCCGTTTTTTCTTAAAAAACGCTCAAGATCTTCGGCAAGTTTTACATCAAGCTTCGCCGCTTCTTGTGGCGTCAATCGCTCTACTTCTTTAGCGATATCAGCATCGGTAAATTGCTCAAAAAAATCGGTAAACCCTTTGTGCGCCTTTGCGGTAAATTCATCCATAAAGGATGCAAAAGTACGCCCATTAGGGTTAGTGTGAGGCTTTAACTGGTAGTTATAATGCTCAGCTATAGTGCTATTTAAACAATTAGCAGCATCTCCTGCTAAGTGACCTAACGCTTCTATCGCTTGAGATGGTGAGATGAGCGGTGAGCTAGCATTATTGCGCATCTCTTCTTGCATATTAAATCCCGCGATGTTTTTAACGAACGCTTCATAACTTTTTGAATAGTCTTCAGTGAACACAGCAGCAATATCATCTTCTTTATTATTTTCTTCATCGCAACTCTCATCTTGCTGCTGAGGCCCCCAGCGCTGATTTAACCCCGCAATCAATGGATCTCTAGATGGTTCACTTATCGCCGTTAAGGCCGCGACAAGCTGCGCATGGTATTTTTTAGAGCAGCGCAATAAGAGGTAATTTTTACGTGGTGCGTCAGCAGTTGTGCAGAAGAAATCTTCTGGAGCGCGCAGGGTGGGCTTTTTACTCTCAACGTTGATATGCACACGCTCTGGCTGGTTATAAACAACGCCGAGCTGATTTAAAAATTGCTGCTGCATAAGAGAGCCAAGCCAATCAAAAAAGCGATCAAAACGAATATCAAACATTCTGCGCAGGCGCCCGCGTTCAGCGTCATTTACCCCTTTAAAAAGCTGCTGGCGCAAAGAGTTTTTTTCCCAAATAGCTTGATTAAGACCATTTTCTGCCCACAACTGAGCATCAAAGCCTAAACATTGCAAATTAGTTAATAACTGCAGCAATTCGCCTTGCTCGTGCTCTAAAAAACCAAGTTTTTGCAGTTGTTCTTGTGTGGCGTTTAAGCTTGCCGGATTGGCTGCCAGCGATGTGGCAATCGCTGTTGCAGCTTGTAGCTGTCCGTTCGTCCAATCAAGTTGGCGAGTGACATCTTGAAGTAACTCTGTAGAACATCCATGAGACAACCAAAACGATTCTTGTGTGATCCCAGCTAGCAGCACGCGAAACAGCAGATAAGCGTCTTTATCATTATCAGCTTGATAAGTTT
>JBOFXO010000246.1:0-2157 GCA_051654185.1 Vibrionaceae bacterium
AAACCAAGGTTGGGATTAAGCCAGTCTCGCGAGGGCGCAGGCTCTTTTTGCGTAATAATATCAACTTGATCGCCCATATTAAGCTGATAAGTGAAAGGGACAATACGCCCGCCTACTTTGGCGCCAATGCCGCGATGCCCAACTTCAGAATGAATGTGATAGGCAAAATCGAGCGGCGTTGCGCCACTTGGCAGATCGACCACCTCTCCTTTTGGCGTAAACACATACACCCTGTCATCAAACACTTGGCTGCGTAGCTCATCGAGCATTTCACCCGAATCTGACATCTCATCTTGCCAAGCAAGCAAGCGGCGCAGCCACGCGATTTTTTCATCATAACCACTGCCGCTACGGCTAACGCTCGTGCCCTCTTTGTATTTCCAGTGCGCCGCCACGCCAAGCTCAGCGTCATCGTGCATTTGCTTAGTACGTATTTGAATTTCAACCGGTTTTCCACCTGGCCCTAGCACCACTGTGTGAATAGATTGATAACCATTAGGCTTAGGGTTTGCCACATAATCATCAAACTCTTTTGGCAAATGGCGATACTGCGTGTGCACGGCGCCTAGTGCAGCGTAACAGTCTTGCAACTTATCTGCGATGATCCGCACAGCGCGCACATCAAACAGCTCATCAAACGCAAGATGCTTTTTTTGCATCTTGCGCCAGATACTGTAGATATGCTTAGGGCGACCATACACTTCAGCATTGATCTGATGTTTTGCCATCGCTTGCTGCAAAGAGGCAACAAATTCATTGATATACTGCTCACGATCGATGCGCCGCTCAGCCAGCTGCTTAGCAATTTGCTTATAAATATCAGGGTATTGATAGTAAAAGGCGTAATCTTCAAGCTCCCATTTAAGCTGGCCGATCCCAAGCCGATTAGCGAGCGGCGCGTAAATGGCCGCGCACTCTTTTGCAACAGCCTGTCGCTCTTGATCTGGCTTTTGCTTGATCAGACGCAAAAAACTGATCCGCTCAGCAAGCTTTATCACCACGCAGCGAAAATCGTCCACCATCGCAAGCAGCATGTGGCGCACGTTATCTATCTGCGTACTGGTTGCTTGTGCATTACCATTTAAAAACTTGATCGCCGCCATGGTCTGCACGCCGGTGATCAATTTTTCAATCGCGCAGCCAAACTGCTGTGCAACAAGCTCATGTGACAAGAGATTTTTATCCACCATATTAAATAGCAAGGCGGCAAGCAGCGTCTCTTTTTCCATATTGAGTAGGGATAGGATCTCAATCATCTCGCGAGCGCACCATAAAGGCTCAACCAACGCCTCTTCGCTGCTAAGTGACTGACAATATTGATAAGCATGCTTTAGCTCATCGCTGGTAGCGCTATCTAACTTAAGCTGCGCAATCCACTCATCAAGCACAAAGGTGCTCGCATCGTTACTGTGCGTACTTCGTATTGCAACCATCCCAACCTCGCTAAGATTTAATTCATGCTATCCATTTGATGATACTCGATTTATACAATGAGTCATTATGCAAGCATTTGAACCCTCACTTGCGGATAAAGTTCGCTCTTGATCACACTGTTGCAACAGAACTATTTAGTAAACAATGCCATAGCCTCTAAGTGAGCCGTATGGGCAAACATGTCTAGCATGGTTAACTCTTTGAGTTTGTAGCCATTTTCCAATAATACTTGGCTATCGCGTGCCAGTGTTGCCGCATGACATGAAACATAAACAATTTTTGTTGCACCCGAGCGCGCCACCCACGCCATTGCTTCTAAAGCGCCGGCACGCGCAGGATCGAGCAAAATTTTATCGTAGCGCAAGCTAGACCAAACATTGTTTTCATCACTTTTTGTGACAGGTTTAGACAAATCACCATGAAAAAAACGTGCATTATCAAGCCCGTTGCGTTTGGCGTTATCTGTAGCACGTGCGACCATCTCCGCAACGCCTTCAACGCCAATCACCTCGCCGCAGCGCGCCGCTAATGGCAAGCTAAAATTGCCAAGCCCACAAAAGAGATCGAGTACCCGCTCATGAGCTGCAGGCGACAGCCACTCTAGCGCTGTAGCCACCATCTGCCGGTTAATTTCGCCGTTGATCTGAATAAAATCTTGTGGCTCAAACGCAAGCTGCAGATCATCATGCTGATAGTAAGCCGTCTCACGGCAAAAGCGCTGCA
>JBOFXO010000247.1:0-2059 GCA_051654185.1 Vibrionaceae bacterium
TTCCCCATGTGAGAGTAGGACATTGCCAGACACCTAATTCAAACGAAAGCCGACTCAAATGAGTCGGCTTTTTGTTTTTCATTTCGCGTAGCAGTTCAACCGCATTGGCGCAAATGGTAGACTGTGCCATCAAAATTTATTCAAAAGTTGGCCTACCTCATGTGGCATAGCCGCTGCGGCGATCTGCTTGGCTTTTATCTGTGACTGTTTACCGAGGGCGTAATGGAAAAAAATTATAACCCAACTGCAATTGAAAATTTGTTATACCAGCATTGGGAGGAGCAGGGCTTCTTTAAACCGCATGGCGACACAAATCAGCCGGCGTATAGCATTATGATCCCGCCGCCTAACGTGACGGGCAGCTTGCACATGGGGCACGCTTTCCAAGATACGATCATGGATACGCTGATCCGCGCGCAGCGCATGAAAGGGAAAAACACCTTGTGGCAGGTTGGTACCGATCACGCAGGTATTGCTACGCAGATGGTGGTCGAGCGTAAAATAGCGCAAGAAGAGCATAAAACCAAGCACGATTATGGACGCGACGCTTTCATTGACAAAATTTGGCAGTGGAAAGCGCAGTCAGGCAATACGATAACTTCACAGCTACGCCGCCTTGGTGCATCGGTTGACTGGAGCAAAGAGCGCTTCACCATGGATGAAGGCTTTAACGCGGCGGTGCAAGAGGTATTTGTGCGCTTGCATGAACAAGATCTTATCTACCGTGGCAAGCGCTTAGTTAACTGGGATCCTAAGCTGCACACCGCTATTTCTGATCTGGAAGTGGAAAATAAAGAGCAAAAAGGGCACATGTGGTACATCCGCTACCCACTTGCTGACGGCGTCACGACCGCAGAAGGTCAAGACTACATCGTGGTTGCAACGACGCGCCCTGAAACCATGCTCGGTGATACCGGCGTTGCGGTGAACCCAGAAGATCCGCGTTATCAAAACCTGATCGGCAAGTTTGTAGTGCTGCCTATTCTTGGCCGCAAGATCCCTATCGTTGGCGATGAGCACGCAGACATGACGAAGGGCACAGGCTGCGTGAAGATAACGCCCGCTCACGATTTTAACGACCACGAAGTGGGCAAGCGCCATCAGCTGCCGATGATCAATATTTTTACCATTGATGCTCACATTGCTGATCAGGCACAAGTTTATTGCAGCAAAGGGTTGCCATCACAAGCTTATAGCAGCGAATTACCACAACATTTTTGCGGACTTGAGCGCTTTGCCGCGCGTAAAGCGATTGTCGCAGAGCTTGAGGCGCTGGGTCTTTTGCAAGAGATCAAAGATCACGATTTAACCGTGCCTTATGGCGATCGCGGTGGCGTTGTGATCGAGCCTTTACTGACTGACCAATGGTATGTGCGCACCGAGGCGTTAGCAAAACCTGCCATTGAGGCGGTGGAAAACGGCGACATCCAATTTGTGCCTAAGCAATATGAAAACATGTATTTTTCTTGGATGCGCGATATTCAAGATTGGTGTATTTCGCGTCAGCTGTGGTGGGGACACCGTATTCCGGCTTGGTACGATGCGGCGGGCAATGTTTATGTTGGGCGCAGCGAAGCTGAAGTGCGCGAGAAGCACAAATTGGCAAGCGATGTTGCGTTAAATCAAGATCAAGACGTGCTGGATACTTGGTTTTCATCAGCGCTGTGGACTTTTGCTACCCTCGGCTGGCCACAAAAAACAGCAGATCTTGCCGTGTTCCACCCAACCGATGTACTGGTGACCGGTTTTGACATCATCTTTTTCTGGGTTGCGCGCATGATCATGATGACCATGCATTTTATCAAAGATGAAAATGGCAAGCCGCAAGTCCCATTTAAAACAGTTTATGTCACTGGGCTTATTCGCGATGAAAATGGCGATAAAATGTCAAAATCTAAAGGAAACGTGCTCGATCCTCTCGATATGATCGACGGCATTGATCTTGAAAGCTTAGTGACAAAACGCACCGCTAACATGATGCAACCTCAGCTTGCGGCAAAAATTGAAAAAAACACCCGTAAAACTTTTGCCGATGGTATTGAAGCGCATGGTACGGACG
>JBOFXO010000248.1:0-3030 GCA_051654185.1 Vibrionaceae bacterium
CGTAGCGCATCGCGCGTGAAAAAATTGCGCGTACCACAGCGAGGCAGTAGCGCACCTTGCAAGCGCCACAAAAATTGCTCAGGCGAAAGAAATTCAATATTAGCCGCAACGCCAAGCTTGTGCGCTAACGCCAATTTTAACCACTGCGCCTGTGCGCTATGCGGCACAACAATGCACTCTTTTTGCAAAGGCGATGGCAAGGGTTGTTGCGCTATTAAAGTAACAATGTTTTCTCTTAGCGCTTCTAACTGATTGGAATAATAAAGTTTGAGCAAATGAGAGCCTGCTTGAGTGCACCAACAATGGCGCGATTGTAAATGAAAAAAGCCCGCATCTGCAGGCTTTTTTCAGTTTCATTTTTAGCTTAGGCTAAGCAATAAAGGCTCACGGCTTAAACAACTTTAGCCCATTGTACGGCTAAAAATTTTCGGTACATCCACGCCACATACAAAACCACCGCAGTGGCAATAAACAGCTCAACATGCGCAATCAAACGAACTTGTTCGATGTAGCGCGCATCAAATCCGTGGCTTGCCATCCAGCCGGCCATTTTAAACTGCGCAGTAGCGCTGATCACCATCGGGAACGTAAATGCGGCATAACCTGGCGAAAATGGCAAACGCAGCAGTCTAACAAATGACAAATAAATCACCACCGTCATTAAAATCGCAATACCAAACAATAAGTTAATAATGATGGGCGACATTTCTGCCGAGGTTGTCAAATAGCCTGCCAAATTGAGGCTGGCGGGAGCTGCTAAAATAGCAAGCGTCGCTTTAGCCGAGTCCTGCACTTCACCCAAAAAAATCAAGCGAAACAACATTAAAGGCAGCAGTAACGCGTACATCCACAGGCCAAGACCTAGCGTGAAAGTCGCAATTGGCGCAAGCGCTGGATTACCAGAAAACGCCACATTCGCCACCACAATACCAATCGGTGGAACAAACCAGCTTGGCACCATGTGGCTTAAGTTAAATTCTTTAGCGCGGTGGAAAGCAAAAGAGAGGAAAAAACACAGGTGTAAAGCAACACCTATCAGCCACAATCCATCTCCTAGCCAGGATGACAATTTACCAAGTGAAGCAGAAATGAGCATCAAGGTCATCGCAAAAGTGGGCACCGTGCTACCCACGACAGGATGCTTAAGATCCTCCCAAAGGCCACGTGGATTTAAAGTAAATTTTGTGCCGATCACTAACAATAATGCCGCAGCGAGCAAAGCGCCTAGCACCTGTCCTGCCCCACCTAACGGCGCAGCGTTTTCCCATGACCAGCCTAAACCGGCCAACGCTAGCGCAAGACCTGCCATAGGTGTTGGGAAAATATGGACATATTTTTTCATGTCGTTGTTCATTGCTTGTATCGTAAAATTTAAGAGAAAAACAATAATAACAATTTTATAGCGTGGTTGCTTTTATTATGAAAACACACCAAGCACATCTGATTGATTAATAAACAAAAAAGGCAGCTTCATAAAAAAGAGCTGCTATAGCAGCTCTTAGTATTTTTATTTAGCAATACGCTTATATTTGATGCGATGTGGCTGCGCGGCCTGTGCGCCAATCGTCTGCTTAAGCCATTCGCTGTATTCGCTGTAGTTTCCTTCAAAGAAGTTCACTTTACCCTCATCACGATAATCCAAAATGTGGGTAGCAATTCTGTCTAAGAACCAACGGTCATGCGAAATGACCATTGCACAACCAGGAAACTCAAGTAGCGCCTCTTCTAGTGCACGCAATGTCTCAACGTCAAGATCGTTAGTCGGCTCATCAAGCAGCAACAAGTTGCCACCGGCTTTTAACAATTTTGCAAGATGCACGCGGTTACGCTCGCCGCCTGAAAGCTCGCCGATACGTTTTTGCTGATCGCTGCCTTTAAAGTTAAAGCGCGAGCAATAGGCACGAGCTTGGATCTCAAACTGGTCGATTTTAAGAATTTCGGCGCCTTCTGAGATCTCTTGGTAGACCGTATTATTGTCATTCATGCTGTCACGAAATTGCTCAACTGAGGCAAGCTGCACCGTTTCACCTAAGGTGACGCTGCCGCTATCAGCTTTTTCCGCGCCGCTGATAATTTTAAACAGCGTCGATTTACCCGCGCCATTTGCCCCGATAATGCCAACGATGGCGCCTTTTGGCACGCTAAAAGAAAGATTGTCTATCAGCACGCGATCGCCAAACGATTTCGTCAAATTGGCCACTTCCAGCACCTTGTCACCAAGGCGTGGGCCTGGTGGAATAAAGAGCTCGTTGGTTTCGTTACGGCGCTGATAATCAACCGTATTAAGCTCCTCAAAACGGGCCATACGCGCTTTAGATTTAGCTTGGCGACCTTTAGGATTTTGCCGCACCCACTCAAGCTCTTTTTCAATGGTTTTTTGGCGCGCTTTTTCTTGGCTTGCTTCTTGTTTTAAACGCGCATCTTTTTGCTCAAGCCAAGAGGTGTAATTGCCTTGCCATGGGATCCCTTCACCACGGTCTAGCTCTAAAATCCAGCCCGCCGCATTATCAAGGAAGTAGCGATCATGGGTGATAGCCACAACGGTGCCGCTGTAATCAACCAAGAAGCGTTCAAGCCAGCCCACAGATTCTGCGTCTAAATGGTTGGTCGGCTCATCTAAAAGCAGCATGTCTGGTTTTTCTAAAAGCAGGCGGCAAATGGCCACACGGCGGCGCTCACCACCTGATAAATTTTTGATCTTCGCATCCCAATCGGGCAAGCGCAGCGCATCGGCGGCACGCTCAAGTACGTTTTCTAGGTTGTGACCATCTTTTGCTTGGATCAACGCTTCAAGCTCATTTTGCTCTTTTGCCAGCTGATCAAAATCAGCGTCAGGATCGGCGTAAGCGGCGTACACTGCATCTAAACGCGTGAGCGCATTCACCACATCGGCAACCGCGCTTTGCACCGTTTCACGAACGGTTTTTTCGTCATCAAACTTAGGCTCTTGCGGCAAATAACCCACCTTGATCCCAGGCTGCGCACGCGCTTCGCCTTCGATGTCGGTATCAATGCCTGCCATAATGCGCA
>JBOFXO010000249.1:0-19559 GCA_051654185.1 Vibrionaceae bacterium
GTCGAGGTACTGCATGATAATTTGCTGGGGCTGTTTAATGCTAACCCCCATCTTTCGCCGCGCGATATTGTGGTGCTTGCGCCTGATCTCAGCGCCTATAGCGCGCTGATCCAAGCAGTATTTGCTAATGCGCCAAGCGAGCATTTTATACCTTTTACCTTGTGTGATCGCAGCGCCGAGCAAGAAAATCCGGTGCTGCTGACGTTTTTACGCTTGCTTGAGTTGCCCAATAGCCGCTCTGGCCTGCATGAGATGCTTGAGATTTTGCAGGTACCTGCGGTGCACCGCCGCTTTGCTATTGCGCAAGAGGATTTGCCGCGCATAGAGCAGTGGTGTGAGCAAACTGGCGTACGTTGGGGGCTTACGGCGCAAAGCGCGCTCAGTTTTGATCTGCCAGAGCAAGAGCAAAACAGCTGGCATTTTGGCTTGTCGCGTATGCTACTAGGCTTTGCTATGCCAAGTGACGCAGGCCTTTTTAATGGCATGCTTCCTTATGATGAGGTGCAAGGCTTAAGCGCTGATCTGGCGGGAAAACTTGCAGATTTTATCGAGGCAATTTTATGGGCGCAGCAGCTGTTAAGCTGTGCCCATGAGGCGCGCGTGTGGCCGGCGCTTCTTGAGCAGCTGTTTGATAAGTTTTTTGCTTTAGACGGTGATGAGCAAGCTGTGGGCGCCGTTGTGCAAACGCAGCTTTCAAGCTGGCAAAGCCTGCTCGATGATTGTGAATTTGACCAAGCGCTGCCCTTTGCTGTGGTGCGTGATTGGCTTTCGCAAAAATTAGCGCAGCCCAATGAATCAGCAAACTTTTTCTCAGGCGCCGTTACTTTTGGTCAGCTCACTGCGCAGCGAGCGCTGCCTTATGCGGTGATCTGCCTTTTAGGGATGAACGATGGCGATTTTCCTAAAGTGACCACGAGCGTTGGCTTTGATCTGCTCAGTTTTGATCATAAAGCGAGCGATCTGCGCGCTCAAGCTGAAGATCGCCACCTGTTTTTGCAGCTGCTGCAGGCGGCGCGCGATTGCCTTTACATTAGCTTTGTCGGGCGCTCAGTGCAGGACAATAGCGAGCAAAGTGCCAGCATTTTATTATCAGAGCTTTTAGAATATTGCGAGCAAAATTATTGCGTTACAGAAGATGAGGCCAAGAGCTTGCTGCGTGATCAGCTCATTGTTCACCATCCGCAAAAACCCTTTAGCCCTGCTGCTTTTTGCGCCAAAAATCCCACAAGCTTTGCGAAGCAGTGGCTCTCTTTAGCTAAAGGGGAGAGCGCCGCAGCTTTACCTTTTATGCCAAAAGAGTCTTTGCCGCTTAGCTTAGATGATCCGCAGCCGCTGCAGCTGACTCAATTGCAGCGCTTTTGGCACTTGCCGGTGCAATATTTTTTCAATCAGCGCTTAAACGTCTATTTTCAGCGTGATAAAGAGGCGCTTGCCGAATCAGAGCCGTTTGAGCTTGATAATTTAACGGTTTTTTTTCTGCGTTCTGCGCTGCTTGAGCATCTCATCGAGCATGGCGATGCTGAAGATCTGCTGGAGCAGTTTTGGCAAAACTACAAAGCAAGTGGCGAGCTGCCAATTGGTGAGTTTGCAGGCTGCCTGTTTAACGAAGAAAAGCACAAAGTCCTTGGTTTGTATGAAGAGATGAAGCCATTTTTGCACTCGCCTACTGAGGGGCAAAATATTGAGCTTTTATTGCCAACCCGCTATGGCAAAGTGCTGCTGCAAGGCACGTTGAACGGTTTTTATCAGCAGCAGCTGATCTTATATCGCGCCGGCAATTTAAAGCCAAAACAGCGCGTTGCCGCGTGGCTGTCGCATCTTTGTCTGTGCGCTATGGGGCGTCAATACAGCACCTACTATTTTGCCTTTGGTGTGCAGCAACATTACGTGCCGCTCGCGCCGCAGGTTGCATTGCATCAGCTTATTGATTTTGTTGAAAATTATGTAAGCGGATTGATGAGCCCGAGCCCTTTGCATATCGATATTGCGTGGAAAGCGCTTGAGGCCATCTGTCATGGCGAAGGTGTGTGCGTTTTAGATGAAGACAGTAAGCAAAAGGCGTATCAGCAGATGCAAAATGAGTTTGATGGCGGATTTAGCAAAGACGGCGTAGGAGAAAATCCTTATGTAGCGCGGGTTTGGAAAGACGCGGATGAAGCGTTTTTTGAGGAAAATTTGACGCTGGCTGCAAGGCTTTTATGTCACATCCCTTTTTCAAATAAGAAGAAATAGCATGGCCGAGTTATTAAATACCGCTACTTTTCCGTTGCATGGTCAGCGATTAATAGAAGCCTCTGCTGGCACAGGAAAAACTTTTACGATTGCCGGCCTTTACCTGCGTTTGCTGTTAGGTTTAGGCGAAAAGCCAGGCCTGCTACAAATGCCGCTTTTGGTGCAAAATATTTTAGTGGTCACCTTTACAAAAGCTGCAACGCAAGAGCTGCGCGACCGTATTCGCCGGCGCATAGGCGATGCCCTGCATGCTTTTCGTCAAGGGAAAACGGATGACAGCGTACTTGCGCCGCTGTTACAAGCGCCGCTTGACACCGATATCGCAATCAGGCTATTGCAAAATGCGCAGCGGCAGATGGATGAGGCGGCGATTTATACCATTCACGGTTTTTGCCAGCGGGTGCTGACGCAAAATGCGTTTGAGTCTAACGCTTTGTTTGAATGTCAATTTATTGCGGGCGCTGAGGAAAAAGCGCTGCAAATTCAAGCGGTAAGTGATTTTTGGCGGCGCAATTTTTATGGCGTTGACGCGCGTCTTAGCGCGCAAATTCATGCGCTGTGTGAAACGCCCGATAAATTACTCAACGATATTTTACCTTATTTAAGTGGCGATCTGCCTAAAGTCAAAGCGCCGCGCTGCACAACGTCATTGCAACAAACTTTTGATGAGCATTGTGAGCAAATTGCGCAGCTTAAAGCGCTGTGGCTGGCTTCGTGCGGCGACTTTTTCGATCTGATCCAAAATTCAGGCATTAATAAAAGGAGCTACAGCAAAGCACATTTGCCAAAATGGCTAGAAACCGTGACAAGCTGGGCGCAAGGAAGCGATACTTCTATTGGTAAGAAGTTGAATGATACGTTAGAGCGTTTTAAAACTTGTGAGTTAACAGAAAATACTAAACAAGGCGGGCAACCACCGCAGCATAAAGTCTTTGACAAAATTGAAGAGTTTTTGGCTGTGCCGTTTGATTTAAAGTCGATGGTCATCGTGCAGGCGCTTGAAAGTGTGCGCGAGCTTTTAGATAAACAAAAGGCGCGTGTTGGCGTGCTTTCTTTTAATGATCAGCTCAGTAACCTTGATAAAGCGCTAGCAGGCTCACCGCACAGCGCACTGGCAAAGCGCATTCGCTCTCTTTATCCGGTAGCGATGATCGATGAATTTCAAGACACCGATCCGTTGCAATACCGCATTTTTAAAACCATTTATAGCGGTTTTCCAAATTGCGGGCTGTTTATGATTGGCGATCCTAAGCAGGCGATTTACGCATTTCGCGGCGCAGACATTTTCACATATTTGATGGCGCGCTCCGACGTGACGAGCCATTACAATTTGGCGACTAACTGGCGCTCGAGCGCGGCGATGGTTGGGGCTGTTAACCGCGTATTCTCTTTTTATAACCACCCCTTTATTTACGATGAGAAAATCCCCTTCTTACCGGTCAACTTTGCCCCAGGCGCACAGCTGCGTTTTTGGCAATACGGCGGTAAAGAGCAGCCAGCGTTAACCTTTTGGTTTGATAATGAAAAAAGAGAAATTATCAATAAGCAAAAGTATTTAACCTCAATGGCGATAAGCTGCGCGGCGCACATTTGCGATCTGTTGCAAGCGCCCGCGGGTGACGCTGTGCTGGTTAATAAAGGCAAGGTGCGCGCCATAAAGCCAAGTGACATTGCCGTATTGGTACGAAACGGCAGCGAGGCGCGCAAAATTAAAATGGCGCTGGCAAAGCATCATATCGCAAGTGTTTATCTTTCTAATCGCGACAGCGTGTTTTCTTGTACGCTTGCGCGCGATCTGTGGTATGTGCTTAATGCCGCGCTGCAGCCGCAAAATGAGTCAGCCCTGCGCACCGCGTTAGCTTGCAGCTTGTTTGCTTTAAGCGCGGTAGAGCTTGATGAATTAAATTGTAACGAGCTGTTATGGGAGCGGCGCGTCAACGAGTTTTATCACTATCAGCAGCTGTGGCTTGAAAAAGGGGTGTTGACCATGCTCTATCAGCTGCTGCATCGCTATGAGCTTGGTGCAAAATGGCTTGCTAGCAGCGATGGCGAGCGCGATCTGACCGATTATTTGCATTTGGCTGAGTTGCTGCAGCAGCAAAGCGTGCGCCTTGATAGCGCGCATGCGCTTTTGCATTGGCTAGCGCGGCAAATTGAAGCGCCTGATGGTGACAGCGACGATCAGCGTCAGCGCCTTGAATCTGAAAGAAATTTAGTGCAAATCGTCACTATCCATAAATCAAAAGGGCTCGAATACAATCTGGTTTATTTGCCTTTTATTTGCGATTTTAAGAAAAGCAGTGCGCCATTTTTTCACGATGAAAATGATGGTTATCAAGCCGTGCTTGATCTTAGTGATAAAAAAAATGCTGCCGATGAAAAAACGGCGAAAGAAAAGGCTGATGTGGAGCGGCTTGCCGAAGATCTGCGCCTCTTGTATGTCGCCCTCACGCGTGCGGTGTTTGGCTGCTTTTTGGGGATTGCGCCGTTAAAGCAGGGAAATTGCAAAGAGATGGCTTTGCACAGCAGCGCACTCGGTCACATTTTATTGCATGGAAAACCTGGGGATCCCGATACACTTTTTGATGCGCTCAATAAGTTTGTCGCAGAGGATAGCACTTTGAGTGTGTGCATGCCGCCAGTGGCACATGATAGGCTTTATCAAGAAAGCGCGGCTGAGGTAAGCACGCTTAGCGCCCTTGAATTTCATGGCAAAATTAGCCAAAACTGGCGCTTTACCAGCTATTCTGCGTTATTAAAACAAGATCAACACGCCACGGCAAAAGCCTCTGCCCTTGAGTTTGCGCCAGCGGCTCTCCCCGCGCTTGCACAAAAAGGCAGTGCACCGCAGGCCTATGACTCTATTTTTGCCTTTCCTCGCGGCGCTAAAGCGGGCAATTTTTTTCATGCCTTATTAGAGAAAATTGATTTTGCCGCAGATCTGCAAAGTGAGAGCTGCGCAAAGCTGATAGAGAAAAATTTGAGCGCTTACCAGTACCCTTTAGCGTGGCGAGCGCTGCTGCAGCAATTTTTGGCGCAAATTTTCACCTGTGAGCTCGATGACAGCGGGTTAAGCCTGCAAAAAATTCCCTTTACCGAGCGTTTAGCCGAGCTTGAATTTTTGCTGCCGGTTAACGGTTTGTCGGTTGCTGAGCTTAATACTGTAATGGCGCAATATGATGATTTATCAAGGCAAGCTGGCGATTTGTCGTTTGCTACGGTAAGCGGCATGCTTAAAGGATTTATTGACTTGGTCTTTTGCTGGCAAGGGCGCTATTACGTACTAGATTGGAAATCGAACTTTTTAGGTGAAACGGCCGCTGATCACACCCAAGAAAAGCTGGCGCAGGCGATGATAGAGCACCGTTATGATCTGCAATATCAAATTTATATGCTTGCTTTGCAGCGCTATCTGCGTACTCGCATCGCTGATTTTGATCCGCAAAAACACCTTGGCGGCGTCTATTACCTTTTTATTCGCGGTATGCAGCAAGGGGAGCGCACGGGCATTTTTCACACAAAGCCCGATGTAAAACTTATCGCGCAGCTTGATGCGCTGTTTATGGCTTGTGAGGCTGAGCATGCTTAAATATTTTGATGACATTTGGCGCGCGGACTCGCTGCGCGCGATTGATCGCCACTTTGCCAAATTTATTGGTGAACAAGTGGGCGCTGATTCGCCGCTAGCAGGCTGGGCGCTGTTGGTCAGCTTTGAGGCGGGCAAAGGTAATGTGTGTGTCGATTTAAGTACACTCTCGCCGCATTCGCTGTTTGATTTGCCTGCAGAGCAAAGTTTGCAAGTGGCTGATTGGCTGCAATTTAGTGCAGGAAAATGCACGCTGCTTGATGAGTCAAGGCAAGGCGCTAAAAATTCAAGTCTTGCTGCAGCGAAAAAAACAGCTGTGATCAGCGATGGCAGTTTGCCTGCGCCTTTGGTGTTTGATGGGCAGCGCCTTTATTTGTATCGCAGCTGGCAGGCGGAGCAGACTGTGGCAAAGCATCTTAGCGCGCGTGCGGTCGCTGTTTCTTTGCCGCTTGAGAGCCGCGCATACCTTGATCGCCTTTTTGATGATCCAAGTAAACCTAAAAGTGATGAGATCAATTGGCAAAAAGTGGCCGCAGCCTGTGCGCTGAGCTTTCGTTTTGCGGTGATCTCGGGCGGTCCTGGGACTGGAAAAACCACCACGGTGACAAAGCTTTTAGCCGCACTTGTCCAAAGTAGCGAAAAGCCACCTGTGATCAAGATGGTAGCTCCAACAGGAAAAGCGGCTAACCGCTTGACCGAGTCGATAGGCAATGCGGTTGGCAATCTTGATGTAGCGCCTTGTGTGCGCGAGCAAATTCCGCGTCAGGCCAGTACCATTCACCGTTTGCTTGGCTCGCAGCCTAACACGAACGCTTTTCGCCACAATGCCAAAAATCCGCTGCAGCTTGATGTGCTAGTGGTAGATGAAGCCTCAATGGTTGATTTAGGCATGATGGCTTCGCTATTAAATGCGCTGCCTGCGCACGCACGCATCATTTTGCTTGGCGATCGTGATCAGCTAGCCTCGGTGGAGGCAGGCTCTGTGCTTGCCGATCTGTGCATGGATGCCGGCGCGAGTTTCTCGTCTGAGCGCGCCCATTACCTTGAGCAGCTGACAGGTTTTACTTTAGCTAAAAAGCCGCCGCTATCGAAAGTGGCCGATGGCGTTTGCCTTTTGCAAAAAAGCTTTCGTTTTGATGGCAGCTCAGGGATCGGGCAACTCGCTAAGGCCATTAATCGCGGCGCGCCGCGTGTGGAAATTGACAAAATTTGGCAAGATGGATTTAGCGATATCGCGCGTCACACGCTCGATGAAAACGGCTATCAGGCGGCGATAGAGTGCGCCGCTAAGGGTTATCAAGGTTATTTGTCTGCGCTTTTAGCCGGTGAGCCGGATAAACAGATGCTGGAAAAATTTTTGCAATTTCGGCTACTGTGCGCGCTTACGCAAGGCCCCTTTGGCGTGCAAGGGCTTAATTTGCAAGTGGAGCAAGAGTTAGAGCGGCGCAAGCTTATCAAAGCGCATGGGCGTATTTTTTACCCAGGGCGTCCGGTAATGGTGACACAAAATGATTATGGATTAGGACTTTACAACGGTGATATCGGCATTGTTGTCGCAAAAGATGAAGGTCTGCGGGTTGTGTTTGAGTTGTCCGATGGGAGCTTGAAATATGTGCTGCCAAGCCGTTTGCCGCAGCATCAAACCGCGTATGCGATGACTGTGCACAAATCGCAAGGTTCTGAATTTGCACATACCCAGCTTATTTTGCCGCTTGAGCCGACACCGGTGATGAGCCGCGAGCTGCTTTATACCGGCGTTACCCGCGCAAAAAAGATGCTCGATATCTATGCAACGCAGCGCGCCTTTGATCGCGCCGTTGAGCAAAAAACGCAGCGCTTTAGTGGTCTTGCTGCAGTGCTACAAGCAAGCAACCCAATGTTGTAAATCGCTTTGTAAATGCTTAGCAAAAGAGGGGAAGAAATTATTCACGATTTGATTGTGTGAGGTGCTGCTAAAAAAACGCTTCTATGCATCTTAAGCGTTGTATTTTGGGCATATTTTCATTGCGGCAGGCTGGCTGATCTGCGATCTTTTGCCCTTTTCTGCGCTAGGAGCTGCATTGTGAAGTATTACCTGTTTCCTACATTGGTTTTATCAATGAGTTTAGTGGGGTGCATGCGCCCAAAAGATCACGGTCAGCAGTATCTGGATGGAAAATTTACTAACGTGCTCAATCCTGTGGTGAAGGTGGTTTCTGACAAACCGCGCGATTTGAGCACTTTTGTGCCGCAATTTGAGCAGGTAAAAGCGGTTTCTCCTAAATTCGCTCATAAAAACAAAGAATTGTACGAAAACGTGCTTAAGTGGGCACAACAAGGCGGCGGTGATGTCACGCAGCTGGCTAAATTTGGCATTGCGGTGCAGCAGATGGGCGGCGGTGATGGCTATGGTAACGTGTTGTTTACGGGTTATTTTTCCCCAGTAATTGAAATGAGCCGCACGCCAACCGCGCAGTATCGCTATCCGGTTTATAAAATCCCAGCCCAAAAGGGTAAGCTGCCGACGCGCGCGCAAATTTATGCCGGCGCGTTAAAGGGGCAAAATTTAGAGATAGGTTATAGCAAATCCTTGATAGATAACTTCTTAATGGAAGTGCAAGGCAGCGGATTTGTGAAATTTACCGACAGTGATAAGGAAGAATATTTTGCCTTTAGCGGCAAAAATGGTCATCCCTATACCAGTATCGGGCGGGTTTTGATTGATAAAGGCGAGATCAAAAAAGCCAACATGTCGATGCAAGCGATTGTGGATTGGGTCAATAAGCACAGTGAAAAAGAGGTGCTTGAGCTGCTTAATCATAACGCGTCGTTTGTGTTCTTCGAGCCAAAAGCGGCTGCACCTGTGACGGGCGCAGCTGGCGTGCCGTTATTATCCGGCGCGAGTGTGGCGGCAGATCCTAGCTATTTGCCGATGGGAAGTGTGCTGCTTGCTGAGGTGCCGCAAATCGATGAAAAAGGTAAATGGCAGGGAAAACATGTGCTTAAGCTGCTAATGGCGCTTGATAAAGGCGGCGCTGTGAAAGGAAACCATCTGGATCTCTATCATGGCGCAGGCGCTGAGGCCGGTGGGCATGCTGGCAATCACAAACATTTTGGCCGAGTGTGGCGCCTTGATGAGTTGTATTTGCCAGAATTAGCGCTGCTACAACAAATTATCCGCTAACATAATAAGCCGCTTAGTTTTCATCAAGCTAAGCGGCTTATTTTTATTCATCACACTTATTTTTTCGTCATACAGGGCGGTTGACAAGCTCAACGATTCGGCTTGATATCGAGCAGCCCTGCCTCTTGAAAATAACGCTCCGCGCCAGGATGCAAGGGCGCAGATTGTGCAATGGCGACCATGTTTTTAGCGCTAAGGTTTTGCAGCGCAGGGTGAGATTTTTTAAGTCTTGCTAGCTGCTCAAACACCGCCTTAGTAAAGTTATAGGCAACATCGTCAGGGATGGCAGCTGTTGTGACAACGGTTGCGTAAAGCGCAAGGGTATCAACACTTTGCGGCACATTAGCGTAGATATTAGCTGGGATTTCGCCTAATTGATAAGCGCTATTTTGTTTGAGCAATTTTTTGATAATTTTTTTGTCAATGCCAACGAGCTGCGCGCCGCATTTTTCTATTGCTTCTTGCGTGTTTTTGTTCGGATGACCAATCACAGACATGGTTGCATCTATGGTGTTATTGCACAAAGCCTTTGCTTGATCGGCGCTAGATAATTCAAAAACTTTTGTAAAATCAGATAGCTGTAAATTAGCTAGCGGCAGCAAACTTTCTAAAATTTGCCTATCGCCAGAGCCTTCAATACCAAAATTGATCTTGCGCTCTTTGATGTCGGTAAAGGTATTGATGCTGTTGTTTTTTTTCGCAAGGATCGTGAAATATTCAGGATGAAGTGAAAAGAGCGAGCGCAGCTGACTAAAAGCGCCTTGTTTACTAAATTCGCCTTCCGCATGATAAGCGCTGTTTTGCACGTTTGATTGCACAATTGCAAACTGCACTTCATTTTTTTGTAACGCTTTAATGTTGTCCATCGACCCATTAGTTGCCACTGCTGAGCAATATAAATCGTTGATAAAAAATTGCTTATTAACGAGACGGCACAAAGCGCCCGCAACGGGGTAGTAGATCCCCTGCTCGCTTGCTGCGCCAATGAGCATTAATTGCTGCTGGGCAGACAGTGGCTGAATAAAAAACAGTGCAAAAACGACAAATAAATGGCGTAACGCTGGCATCAAAACCCCCTTGCTTGTTAGCGCGGCTTTGCGTATAAACCGCCTCTAGTATTGGGTATTCGAGATGTAACTATGGACACAGCTTATGATAATTTCCAGCCGCGTTTTGATGGCATCGCTCGCCTTTATGGAAAAGAGGCGCTGTTAGCTTTGCAAAAAGCGCATGTGTGCGTGGTTGGAATTGGGGGCGTCGGCTCATGGGCGGTGGAGGCGCTGGCCCGTAGTGGTGTTGGCCATTTAACCCTGATCGACATGGATGATGTGTGCGTAACGAATATTAATCGCCAAATTCATGCACTGACGAGCACTATTGGTCAAAGTAAAATTGCGGTGATGGCTGAACGCGTACGGGCGATAAATCCGCACTGTCAGGTGACGCTTATTGATGATTTTTTGACAAAAGAGAACATTGCTGAGCACATTTCAGCGCGCTTTGATCATGTTTTAGATGCGATTGATAGCGTCGGGCCTAAAGCTGCGCTGCTGGCCTTTTGTAAACGCAATAAAATCAAGGTGATAACCATTGGTGGGGCGGGTGGGCAGATTGATCCGACACAAATCGCCTGTCTTGATCTGACAAAAACGGTGCACGACCCGCTTGCTAGCAAGCTGCGCAGTCAGTTGCGCCATGTTTACAATTTCAGCCGCACCCGCAAGTTTGGCATTGAGTGCGTGTTTTCAACCGAGCAGCTGCGCTACCCAAAACAAGACGGCAGCGTTTGCACCAGCAAAGCTGGCGTTGATGGCGTTAAAAAGATGGATTGCGCCAATGGTTTTGGCGCGACGACGGTTGTCACGGCAAGTTTTGCTTTTGTGGCTGTCGCGCGCATTATTGCGCGCTTGACGAGCCGGCCAAAAGAGTGAATCAAAAGGGTTAAAAAAGTGAATGTTGGCGGCTGCATGGCTGCGCGTGGTTGCACATGGTTACAAAAAGCCGCGTGCTTTTTTGCAGATCAACCTGTCAGCCGCAGCTGACTAAAATTGATACCAAGGGGCAAATCGGTTTTTAAGGTCACGACTTGCTTGCAAATGCAGGCAAGCTCTTGCTGCCCGCTGAGTTTTTTTTGCCATTTATTTTCAAGCCTTACCATTTGCGCAAAAATGGACTCAAGCGAGTCAAATTGCTGCAGTAATAGCTGCGCCGATTGACTGCCTATCCCAGCAATGCCGGGCACATTACGCCGCGCAATGCCAGCAAGTCCCCAAAAATCAGTAAGCTTTTCACAACTGAGCGTGAATTTTTGCTGCACAAATTCAGTATTTAGCCAGCGGCTAGCAAAATAGTCGCGAATGGCAAAATTAGGTAGGTTAAGCAGCTGACAAAAGCGCTGATCACTACTGAGCAGTGTCACTTTACTGCCCGCAGCGCAAGCTTTAGTAATTAAGGTTGCGATAAAATCTTCGCTGTGCAGCACTGCTGGCGTGTGCACAAAGAGCTGCTGGCTGAAATTTTTTTCCACAAGTTCAAAAGCTTGTGTGAGTGATGGCGCAACTGGTGGGCGATTTTGCAAGTAATTAGGTAAAAGCTTTTTGCGCCAGCATTCGTTAAGCTGGCTATTGGCAAAAACTGCTAGCGCATGGCTTGGCGTAGTGTGGCGCAAAGTTGTTTGCAGCATCTGCTCACATTGCTTTGCTAGCGCATTGATATCATTTGGATCTTTTTGAACACTGTGGATACGGCGCAGTAAATTTTGCGCATCAAGGATCACAAGGTGTGGTGACATAGCAAAGGCAATCAAAAAAGAATGAATTGTATTACTTGAGGAAAATGATAACTAGCCCTAAAGCTAAATCTTAGCTTTAGGGAAGTGCACAGATGCGTACGTTTGTTGATGTAGCTTAGGACTGGATAATTTCATAACAGGGAATATATTCTGCGCCCGGCAGTTTCATGCGCCCTTGGGCAACAAAATCGCGCAGCAAGGTGTCCATTTTTTGCATAAGCACTCGGTCACCGTTGATTTTAAATGGTCCGTGTTTTTCAATCGCTAAAATGCCTTCTTCTTTCACGTTGCCCGCGACAATACCGGAGAAGGCTTGGCGCAGCGCTGAGGCGAGCTGCTCAGGTTTTTGATCCATGTGCAGATCTAAAGCTGACATGTTTTGGTGTGATGGATCAAAGGGCTGCTGGAACTGCGGCGAGACTTTGAGCGACCAGTTAAAGCTGTAAGAGTCATCGTTTGCGCGGCGGTGTGCTTTGACATGCGGCATTGCCTCTTTGATGGTGCGGGCTACTTGCGCTGGATCATCGATGATAATTTTGTAGTATTGCGTCGCTTCTTCGCCAAGCACATCGCGTATAAACTCATGAATAACTTGGAAATAATTAGCGCTTGCTTTGGGGCCTGTCAAAATTATCGGCATTGGCTGATGGCGGTTATCGGGGTGCATCATGATCCCGATCAGGTACAAAAGCTCTTCAGCTGTGCCGGCGCCGCCCGGAAAAATGATGATAGCGTGTGCAACCCGTACAAATGCTTCAAGGCGTTTTTCAATATCTGGCAAAATAACAAGCTCATTGACCACAGGATTTGGCGGCTCAGCGGCAATAATCGATGGCTCGGTTAGCCCTAAAAAGCGCCCATCGACTATGCGTTGCTTAGCATGGCCAATTGCGGCGCCTTTCATTGGCCCTTTCATGGCGCCAGGGCCGCATCCGGTACAAATATTTAGCTCGCGTAGCCCTAACTCATGGCCGACATCGCGCGTGTAGGCGTATTCGGTAGGGTTGATGGAGTGGCCACCCCAGCAGACTACCATATCGGGATCTTTGCCGGGAATAAGCGCGCGCGCATTGCGTAAAATATTGAAAATTAAGTTAGTAATATGTGCCGAATTGGTAGGATCAAACGCGTACGACTGCTCAAGCTGCGCGCTGACGTGAATAATATCGCGTAGAACTGCAAACATATGGCTTTGAATGCTGCGAATAATTTTGCCATCAACAAAAGCTTGCGCGGGAGGATCGGTTAATTCGAGTTTTACGCCACGCTCACGGCGTAATAATTTGATCTCAAAGCTTTTATATTGTTCAAGCAGGGCTCTAGAGCTGTCAGTATGGCTGCCGGAATTTAGCACGGCAAGTGAGCAGTTGCGGTAAAGCCGATAGAGCTGACTTTTTGCTGAATTTTTAAGCCGGTCAACTTCAAGTTGTGAAAGTTGATCCATCGCGCCAACCGGATCGATACTGATGTTCATACTATCTCCTCTGGATCACTTTTTCATAAAAAGTAACAAGTTAGCTATATAAAATCACATGACAAATAAAAATTGCGTTAATAGACAATAATATGAAAGGTGCCGGTTAGACCATTTTTTTGATGCTTTGTAGGTGACTTTTCACAAATTTTGCAGTGATCCTCGGTTTATTTTGCAGAATATTTTGTTTCCTTATGCGACAAGCGCAGTAAATCTTAGGGAAGCTTTGTGTTTAAACGGTGGGGTGCTGCCGTTTTTGTTGTTGGGCTTAAAATCGGCAGCCAGTTTTTTGGTTTAAGGCGTTTTTATTGACGTGCTAAACGTAAATTTTGTTGCGGCAATGAGTTTTTATTGGTGCGATAAGGGTTGATGTCAAGGCCTCCGCGGCGAGTGTAGCGCGCATAAACGGTAAGCAGATCAGGCTTACAAAAATACAAAATATCACTAAAAATACGTTCAACGCACTGCTCGTGTAACTCGCCATGCATGCGAAAAGAGACAATGTAACGTAGCAGCTTTTCTTTGTTGATCTGTTTTCCTGTGTAATTGATAAAAATTGAAGCCCAATGAGGCCGCTTTGTGAAAGGGCAGTTGGACTTTAGCAGATCGCTGCGTAGCTTTTCGGTAACCATCGGACCGGTCGCTGCGCCTTGCAAAATTTGGGGTTTAAAATTAAAGCTATGGATAGTGATATTTTGCTGATCGAGATTGACCCCATCAAATGCCACAATCGGCGCGTTGGTAAAATGTTTTAGCGGAAACAGCTGCACGTCGACCGGGCCGCCTGCGGCTTGTGAAAGATCTTGTGTTAGCAGATCGGTCACTTGCTGCCATGATGCAAAGCGAGTTTGATGCAAACTGTTTAGATAAAGTTTGAAAGATCTCGACTCAATCAGTTTAGGTGTTGAGCCGGGCACGCGTACTTCACCGATAGCGACTTGCGGCAAACCATTAGCATTGAGCCAAGAAAGCTCGTACAGCGTCCACAGATCGACACCGCTAAATGGCAGCGCATGCTCAAGTTTTAGTCCCTTTCGCCCAAGCCTACGCAAAACGCCTCGCAGTAAGCTTGGATCGTAGTTTGAATGATAGGTACTTGTCTTACTTCGTATTAAGCAGCTTGGCTCGTTTGTCTGTTGATATTGGCTCATGATCTTAAAAAATTTTAAATTGTGGTGATCATTAGAGTCTTGATCTGGCAAAAGTGATTAAACTCTAACCAGTTTTTTGATGTTTTGTGTTTTTTCGCCAATTTTTCGGTGTTATAGCAGCAATTTCATTAGGTTTATCAAAATGAAAGTTTTGCTTGATATTTTATAGGCGGCTAAATCTGAGGTGTTTTTTTTGCTTTAGCAGCAGAGCGGGGCAAAAAAGGGAAGGTATAAGGTTCTTAATGTTTGTGGGATAGTGGCAGCAGCCCCATGAAAATAAGAAAAGGAAGAAAGGGTGCGATTTGCATCGCCCCCGCCAACCGCGTAGCAATCAGGCTACCAATGTGCATCCTGCGCTCAGTCCCTTGAAAATAGGCCAAATCCATTGACTTTGTCCATGACCTCCACTCCGGAGGCATCCTGTGATCATCCTGATCAGCTAAAGTCCTTTTTTAGCGCTATCTTCCTGATAATTTATACATCCTATCAATGTCGCGATTTAGCGTCCTGCTAAATGTGTAACATGTTCATTTCCCTATGGATCTACTGCTACAAGGTGTTGCTTGTCTCCGTGAACAAGCAAAGATTAAATGATTGGCAAAACAATGCAACGGGGCATCTTGTGAGCTTGCTCCAGTAATGAAAATGCAGGGGCATTTAACGAGTTTAACTGTTTGTTTTTAAAGGGTTTTATTTTGAATGGTTAACGGGGAATGCGTATTTTAACTGATTTGTCCTACAAGCGTGTAAGATAAATCTCACACGCTATTTGAGTGCGATTGTTAATTAATTGGGTAAGGGGGGATCTGGATTTTTTGTAGCTGTAATCCACGCATTATGGCAAGACCTTGATAACAATTTACCCCGTTGACGGAAAACTCAAAATGGTATTCTGTCATGATAGCAAAGGGCTGTTTAGGCGCGCCAAAGTGGTACTTGCCACGCGCGATAGATAACAGTTGCAGATCGTGCTGCTCGCAGCGTTGCGTGATGTGCGCTTTGGCTATTTCGCTTTGGCGGCGCTGCTGCCAGAACAAAAAAAGCACACAGACCGTGATTAAAATGGCAATAAGATCCCCAATCATGCGCGCTCCTTTAGCTGTCTTTGTAATTTTTGTAGGGCCAGCTCAAGCTGTGGCGTGCTTTTTTTATGCAGCAACATGAGAAATTGCGCACGTAGTGCAGGCAGTGTGGCACAGTCACTAATAATTTGCGCAAAAAATTGTGGCTGATCTAGCTGCGCAACCCAAGACAGGTAATGCTGCAGGTGTTCATCAGCAGCTAGCATTTGCCAGTTGCGCCCAAGTAATGCCAGCAAAATTTCACGATGCTGTAAAATTTTGTTGTTATCTATCAGCGAAATCACTTGGGGGTAAAACTCGCTCGGAGCGCCGGCGAGCGCACGCAGCAGCGCGGCAAGCAAAAAAATATCGGGCTGTGTATCGCAAAGCAGCAGCTTTATTTTATCAAGGATCTCTTGAGCAATACTGGCTGGCAAGTTGCAATGCTCTAAGGCGCCTAGCAGTGCGTACAAAGGTGTAATAGGCATGTTTTGCAATGCCTTTATAATGCGCACTTGATCTGCTTTTTCATCTAAACGCACGCACAATTCAGCAATGCCTTGTAAGCCAAGCTGTTGCCACGCTTGCCAATTTTGCTCGCTATCACAGTAATTTTGCACTGCTGCATAAAAGTGGCTTGGGGTTTTATGCAATGCTTGTGACAGCTTGGCATGAAAAATCGCTTTTTTATCGTCGCTAGGAGTAAAAATAAAAGGATTGCTGGTGGCTTGTTGCTTATCCTCTGTGCCATCAAGTGCTTCGGCAAGCAGGTCAATAAACCCGTGCATTGCTACCTGTTTTAGCAGCCCGCGTTCATCTAAAGGCAATTGCACAAACCAAATCCATGGCTCTTGCTCATTTTGCCAATAGGCTAAGGCAAATTGTGCTTTTTTTTGGATAGGATAGGGATAAGGCGCGCGATTTTGTTCAAGATCAGCAAATTGCGCTTTACTGATGGGGGTAACACGCCGCCCCATATCGAAGATCATAAAGTCGCATAGCTTAAAAAGTGAGGTAAAATTTTTTTCTATCATGCTGTTTCGACTAATGAATTGGCAACTGCTTGTGTGCCAAGGTTAAACTTCTGGCTTATTTTGCGGTAAATTAAAAAATTTTGGTAACAAAATAAGCCACTGTGGCTAGAAAAGCGCCTTGTTATTAAAGCAGGTTTTACATTGATGGGAAAAGTCGTTTAGCAGTATTTAAGAAATGGCTTGCAGCAGCGCGTTTTTAAGTCGCTGTTTATCACTATCGCTGAGCGCTTGGCGCTGTTCGTTGGCCAATATGAATTGATTTTCTGCGCGCTCACCTACGGTTGCTATGCGTGCTGAGCGTAGCACAATTTTTTGCGCCGCAAACACTGCGCCAATGCGCGCTAAAAGCCCTGGCGTGTCGAGCGCGACAAGCTCTAATACTGTGTGCTTGCGGCTTGAGCCTGCAAAATGAACACGCGCCTTAAAGTTAAATGGTTCAAGCTTGGCAATCGATAGCGGGTTGAGTGGTGAAAGCTGTGTTTGCGTGAGCTCTTTTTTTACCGCTTGAATGATAGAGCTGTGACGATGCGCTGCGATCGGCTTGTTACTTTCGTTAAGTAGCACGAAGGTGTCGAGAGTAAAGCCATCTTTGCTGGTGATGATTTGCGCGTCGTGTACATTTATTTTTTTTCTATCCAGCGCGCGCACAATACGCGAAAAAAGCGCCGGTTTATCATGGGTATAAACAAAAAGTTCATCACTGCCGTGATGTTGGTTGGTATTGATCACCACATGCGGCAGGCTGTTTTGCTGCAAAATTTGCAGGCTATGCCAAATGATCTGCTCATCGCGATGCCGCAAAAAATAATCAGCGGGCAGTCGCTGCCATAATTTTTGAATTACTTTTTCTTCAGCGCCTTGTTTTTGTAGCGCAAGCCGTGCATTTTGCTGCGTTTGGCGAATGCGGCTTCGCAAAGACAGCGCCGCTGGAGCGTGATTTTCTAGCTTGTGCAATGTGGCGGTATAAAGCTCACTGATCAGCGCTTTTTTCCAGCTATTCCAAAGCGTTGGGTTGGTCGCGTTAATATCGGCTACGGTAAGACACAGTAAATAGCTAAGCCGCTGCGCTGTTTGCACTGTTTTGGCAAATTCATCAATAACCTGTGGGTCATGCAGATCTTTACGCTGTGCGGTGGTGGAGAGAGTCAAATGGTGGGCGACCAGCCACACGACAAGCTCGGTTTTTGTATCACAAAGATCATGCAGCTTGCAAAATTGGCGCGCTTTTTGGCTGCCAATCTCACTGTGATCGCCCTTTTCCCCTTTACCGATATCATGAAAAAGTGCTGCGAGGATCAGCGGCAGCTTATCAAGCTTGGCAAATGCCGCGTGGCTTAGTGGGTAGACTTCGCGGCTATCCGGCAGGCTAAAAAAATGAAAATGCGCAAGCAGGCGCATGGTGTGCTCATCTACCGTATAAGCATGAAAAAGGTTGAATTGCATCAGCCCGCTCACATGTTGCCAGTCTGGCAAGTAGGCTGCGAGCACGTCGTGCTGGTGTAAAAGCGGCAGCGCCCGCGCTAGTGCATGAGGATGCTGAAGCAGCTTGATAAACTGCGTGCGTGCAACGGGGTCATTTTGTAGTGGCGCTCGGCGCGCGCTAAGAGCTTGCTTGATCGCGCGCAGTGTGGGCGCGGCCAGCGTTGTGATGCTGGGATCATCTGCAATATGTAAAAAAAGCGTGAGAAGGGTCGCTGGGACACGCGTGAAAACGTGCAGATCAAAAGCTGCGATCTGCGTGCCCCTTTTATAAAAATGGCAATCGAGCGTGATATTAGTAAGCGTGTTGTCAGTTTTGCTTAAAGAGAGTGAAAAAAGGTTGAGCAGCAGGTGATTAAGCTCGCTTACGCAGTGTGAGGTACGATAAAAATTTTTCATCATCTGCTCAACGGCGTAATGGGTTTCACCTTGGTAGCCTAGCAGTTTTGCAATCGCAGTTTGATGGGTAAAGGTGAGGCGATTGTCAGGACGAGTGGTCTGTAAATGCAGAGCAAACCGCAGCTGCCATAGCTGCTGCTGGCACAATTCGAGCTGTTTTTGCTCACTGTCGCTTAACAGTGGCTGCGCGTCTTTTTGTTGGCTGCGTTTAATAAGCCAAGTGACAGTGTGAATGTCGCGCAGACAGCCCGGGCTTGATTTAAGATCGGGCTCTAAATTGTAAGTGGTGTTGTGAAAACGGCTGTGGCGCGCGTTTTGCTCTGCCACTTTTGCGGTAAAAAACGCATCAAGCGGCCAAAAATCAGGCGCTTGCAGCAGCGCTTTAAGCTGTAAAAAACGCGCCCTTTCGCCACAAATCAAGCGCGCTTCTTGCAAACTTGTCGCAACCCGCACATCGCTTTGGCCAAACTGTTTGCATTGGGCAAGCGTGCGAAAACTATGGCCAACGTGCAGATCAAGATCCCACAAGAGCGTAAAAATATCGCAAATTTTGTGCGTCAGTGTTTGACAAAGGGCCGAGTTTTCGCCTTCATCTGCGCGTAAAACGAGCAGATCAATGTCAGACCAAGGATGAAGCTCGCAGCGACCGTAGCCGCCTACGGCGACCAGTGCCAGTGTGGGGGCTAGCGGCTGCCACAGACGGCGCAGTAGCGCGTCAATATAGGCGCTGCGCTCTTGTAAAAGCTGCGCCACCAAAGCGGGATTTTCACAAAACTTACGCTGCTGATCTTGCGCAAATAGCCGCAGCTGCGGCTTTAAAACGTCGCAGGTGAGCTCGGCATCTGTTAGCGCGTTGAGTGTAGAGAGCACCTGCTTTATGATCCCGTAAGTAAAAGTGAAGCTTAATTACACAAAAAGCGCGGGAAATCTTCTTCAGCGCGTAGCGTTAAGATCTCAACGCCTTGCTCTGTGACAAGCACCGTGTGCTCCCACTGCGCGGAGTTTTTGCCATCTACGGTATAAACTGTCCAGCCGTCTTCTTCATCAAGTCGCGTACCATATTTTCCTGCGTTGATCATCGGTTCAATGGTAAAACACATACCCGCTTGCAGCTTTGTGGTATCGCTGTTATTGCAGTGCATCACTTGCGGCGCTTCGTGAAACTCTTTGCCAATCCCATGCCCGCAGT
>JBOFXO010000250.1:0-4684 GCA_051654185.1 Vibrionaceae bacterium
CATAAAAAGCGTTTATACCGCAAATAATTGCTGCAAAGCCTATTATTCCTGCAATATGGTGTTGACCTATTTTGCGCCAAGGAATGCACAATAGATAGAGACTTCCCATAAGTAATATGCTAGCAAAATCAAAATTATCCTGGCGATAAAAATGAAGCACTGTAAAATATAAAAAAAGTGTGCTGCTAGCAATCAAAGGCAATCTCACTGCAACTTTATTCCAATTTTCTTTAACAGCATTACGATAAAAATAGAGGCTGTATACAACAGTACCTACAATGGCTCGAGAAACAAGCCATTTAGCATTTTCTATATTGTAAACGAAAAAAAATAGTACTATCAAAGGGCTGAGTAAAAACAGCCATTCAAGTTTTTTTTTGTTTATTACCGTATTACTTAAGCGTAAAACTGTATGAAAATTGGTATTCATGAAGATCCTTTAAAATCCCTTTTTCTAATAAGTAGTATCGAAATTACGATTTAAAATGTTTGCTTTTTATAAATGCAATATGCAGTCTGATTTTTTTATAAAGTGAATAGCATTCGCGCGATGCTTTTCTGTAAATAGGCGTATCAGGAACGGCCTCATCTTGAATCGTTGTTTTATGAATATTGATATTATCTTTTCTTAGATAAGGGGTTAGTTGGTATGATAGCTGTTTGTGGATATAATTTGCGCCAATAAAGCAGTCAACCGGCATGCTCCAGCGGTGCTTAATAAATTTGGCTGCCGCGCGTGGAGAAATAGCGTAGGCTGCTGCTAAACCATAATTATTTTTTAATAAGCTAATTTGATGATCTTGCTCATTTTCGACAATTTCCGATGCGCAATCGGGTAAAATGCTTTCTAAACGTAAAAAATCATACTGCATAACTTTTTCTAATGCTAGCGCTATGATTTTTTGTGCGCCCTCATTTAATTCAATATCATCTTCAAAAATAATAATAGGCTTGTCAAGTTCAATACATTTTAGCCACAGAGTAAAGTGGCTTGCATAGCAGCCAACTTCTCCGCTATTTGGCATCTTGCCACTGGTGAGCCACAGCCGCTTAGAATAATCATAATCTTGTGCCAGCATAGGCAACCCATTTTTGCCATCTATGGCATCAAAAAATTCAAATGCGATCCCTTGTTTTTGCAGCTCACGGCTAATTGTCTGACGGCGAGCTTCGCTGCGAAGCAGGCTAATGACATATACTTGACTCATATTAATGTTTTTAGTGTGCGTGGATTTTGTAATTATGGTAACTCACTGCGCTTCTTTTTTTGAAGTACTCCTTTACAAATGTAACCAGCAACACAAATTCTTTTAAAAAAACAGATTGACCCTGCACTGACTTGCGTTAGCATTTGCGTAAATTTTATCAAGGTAAAAAAATGGCTGGAAATAGCATTGGCGAAATTTTTCGAGTGACTACGTTTGGTGAAAGCCATGGGGCGGCGCTTGGCTGCATTGTGGATGGCTGTCCGGCTGGAATGCTCTTAACGACTGAAGTGATTCAGCGCGAGCTTGACCGCCGCCGCCCAGGCCAGTCGCGTTACACCACTGCGCGCCGTGAGGCTGACAAGGTGCAGATCTTATCAGGGTTATTTGATGGTCGAACTACCGGCACTCCGATAGCATTGATGATCTCCAACTGCGATGCGCGCCTGGGTGATTACGATCATTTACTTGACACTTTTCGCCCAGGGCACGCTGATTTTACATATATGCAAAAATATGGGCTGCGCGATCATCGTGGTGGTGGACGGGCTTCGGCGCGAGAAACGGCGATGCGCGTAGCTGCCGGTGCGATAGCAAAACACTTTTTACAACAGCGATTTGGCATGCAGATCCGCGCGTATTTAGCGCAGATGGGGTCCATTCAAGTTGAAAAAGTTGATTGGGCGCAAGTTGAGCAAAATCCGTTTTTTTGTCCTGATGCAGATAAAGTCACAGACTTAGAGCAGCTTGTTAAAAGTCTAAAAAAACAAGGGGACTCAATTGGTGCGCGTGTTACTTTGGTGGTCAGCAAAGTACCTGCAGGACTTGGGGAGCCGGTGTTCGACAGGTTGGATGCGGATTTAGCGCATGCTTTGATGAGCATTAATGCGGTGAAAGCGGTCGAAATTGGTGATGGTGTTGCGGTGGTTACGCAGCGTGGCAGTGAAAATCGTGACGAGCTGCGCCAAAGCGGTTTTTTGTCTAATCATGCTGGTGGTATTTTAGGCGGGATCTCTTCGGGGCAAGATATCATCGCTCATGTCACGCTAAAACCGACACCGAGTATCGCGATCCCGGGTAAAACCATTGATATTCATGGCAATGAAGTTGAGATCACCGGCAAGGGGCGCCATGATCCTTGCGTTGGCATTCGCGCAGTACCGGTTGTTGAAGCGATGGCGGCGATTGTGCTGATGGATCATTTTTTGCGTCAGCGTGCGCAAAACGGTTAACCTGCGAAAAAATAATATAAAAATTAGCGGCTTTTATTTTTCTTGGCAAAAGTTTGCACGCTTTACCTGCGCGCCTTGGTTATTGTGTTACATTTTCGTTAGACGTGTAAAAGCTTTGGTGAGGAAATCGCATGATAAAAAAATACATGATTGTGAAGCTTGAGATGACCACTACCTATGATGACGGTACCTTGTGCTACACAACAAAAAGCGGCGCACCGATGGAATATGTGCACGGCACAGGCCATTTGCTGGCTGCTTTAGAAAGCGTGCTTGAGGGGAAAAAAGTGGGTGATGCTATCGATGTGGTACTTGAGCCACATGAAGCCTATGGGCAGCATGATCCAAGCCTAGTACAGCGGATCTCAAAGGCGCATTTTAGCCATATCCCTGATTTTAAGGCAGGAATTGGCTTAAACATGACTATTAATAATGTCGATTCGCCGGTCTTTGTCGCCGAAGTATACGACGATGAGGTGCTCATTGATGCCAATCATCCTTTAGTTGAGCAGCGCTTGCACTTTAGCGGCGTTGTGAAAGCTATTCGTGAGCCAACCGCTGCAGAGATGGCGGAGTTTAAAAAACTCGCTGTGTAGCGCAGTCATTGCATTGTAACAAGAAAAAGGCGCTGGGCGCCTTTTTTGCGTTAATAAGATCTGTTTTTGCTGTTGCGTGTAAATCAAGTTAGCTAAAAATCGCTGCGCTTGCCCGCGTTAATTTGCTGCTATTTATTAAAAAACAGCTTGTTAAGTTAATGTGGGCGATTTACTGAGCGATGCGGATAACAGGCAATTTAATCGATGGTGAAAAAGAGCACGTTTACACTGAGAAATTTGGTGTTTATTTAAACGCATTCGTGATATAAAAACGTGAAAGCTGTCTGAAAGCGAGGTATGTTAATTATGAAAAAGTTACTATTACCGCTCGTATCACTCTCTTTTTTTGCTGGCGCGGCTAAGCCCGATAAGCCTGAAATGAGTCACCCTTACCGTGGAATATATACGCAAGGGTTTGAGGTTAGCTCTTTTATGCCTTGTGGCAGCAAAAAAGATTATTGGCTATCAGCAAAGGATGAAAGGCTGCTAAGCAGGCTTGATGCCAGAATGGATAAAATAAGGGATAAAAAAGGCGAGCCTTACCCGTCGGTTTACATCGAAATGATGGCGGCCGATATTGGAAAAAGTGAAGATGGGTTTGCTGCCGATTATCACTCTACCCTCGATATGAAAAAGCTGCTTCGTTATTCACAGACCATTCCGCGCAATTGTAAGTCTTCCTCATAACCGTTTCGCCTGTAGGCATTGGCAGTGACCTTTGTGTGACTGCCTTTGTTGTGTCTGGCATTTGAGCTTTCGCCGCTGTGGTTACAAAAAATGCAGGCACAAAAAAAGACGTCCTCCGAGGACGTCTTTTATCGCGATTTGGTGGAGCTGGCGGGAGTTGAACCCGCGTCCAAAACCAATCTAACTAATGGCGCTACATGCTTAGTCTGGCTTTATTCTCGTCCTAATGCTGCGAACAGACACGCCACATTAAGGCATACCCGAATTAAATTTAACGGTTCCACTCTCGAGTCAAAGTTTCCGCGCGATCCTGTTTGTTTTTGACTCCTCATAATTCCCCGTCCTACAGGCGAAGGCTAGGGTGAGAAGAAGCTGGTAGTTTCTTAGGCTACAGGAGACTTACGCCGCGAGGCGCACGTCATCAGCTAGGTAGTTTTCGTCGTTTGCGACTATTTTTTTGCGGTTTTTTATCGAGGCCAACCGCACCTCGGCATGCTCCACGAGCCTTCCTGATCCTGTCGAATCCAAAATCAGCCCCGTAAAAGTTTTTTAAGCTTAAACACAACCACTTGCTTCGTCAACAATTATCTAGCGCTGCTCTTCATAATACGCGCTTTATCGCGCTGCCAATCGCGCTCTTTGAGGCTGTCGCGTTTGTCGTGCAGCTTTTTACCTTTGGCGAGGCCAATTTTAAGCTTCGCCCACGACTGCTTCCAATACAATCCAAGCGCAATTACGGTATAGCCGTCGCGGTTCACTTTTCCCATTAGGGTGTCAAGCTCGCGTTTTTTCAATAATAATTTGCGAATGCGCGTAGGGTTTGCTACGACATGTGTTGAGGCTTTATCGAGCGGCGTTATCATCATGCCGGAAATAAAAGCTTCGCCTTGGCGAAAATAGACATAGCTTTCGGTGACATTGGCTTTGCCGGCGCGCATCGATTTGACTTCCCAACCTTGCAGCT
>JBOFXO010000251.1:0-4900 GCA_051654185.1 Vibrionaceae bacterium
AAACGTGCGAAAGAGGCAGCTTATCAACACGCATTTGTAGGCTGGTCAATTTTAGGACAATGCCATCGGCGTCAACGCGTACGACAGACTTAAGCTCTTGAATATCGCTAGCAATAGCTTGGCGGATCGGCGTTAATGACGGATCGTTAAGCTCAGAGATCCGCTGATCGGCAGTTTCTAGCAGGCGAATGGCCGTCACCATATCTTGCTCAAGCCAAATTTGCCGGCCTGCACGCTTAACCAGAAAATCAGCTTCAGCAAGTAGCCAGTCGTTAGGACGGCGTCCTTTTAATTCGAGCAAGGTTTTTTGCAGCGCACTGATAGAGTTATCGTTTTGCTGCAGAGAAAATTTTGCCTCTTCTTGCTGCTTAGTCAGCAGCGCACTGTTTTTTTGTGCTTGCGCTGATAGCTCAGTGCGTAGCGTGTCGATTTCATTTTGCAAGGTTGTGATTTGCTCAAGCTGCAGCGCAACTTTAGGATGCGCATAAGCGAAAATAAAGCCACCGAGTCCTGCAACCATGGCGATGGCAAGTAGAGACAGTCCTGTGCCTCCTTTTTTGCATTTTTTGTCGCTAGCGCAGTTTTCTTGAGTCATTTTGCTCTCCTTGTTGGGATGCAATTCTTTATGTTCTTGTTGTTGCGGCTCTTGTTTTGCTGCTTCGTTTGTATGAGATGGTTTTGCTAAAGGGGCTGTGTTTGCTTGCTTTGCTTGTGAAACACGAGCGTGATCCTCTTGAACTGCGTTGGCAGGTTTATCTGTCGTCGCTTTAGGCTCTTTATCCAGCTTAACTTCAGGCTCGTGAGCATCATCTGCTTGAGGCTGTGTTATAGGCGCTTGCGAGTCGGCTGTGTCTGCCGGCTCGTTGCTCGTTATATTGGACTGTTCACCCGATTGTTTATTCGATCCGCTCATCTTTTTTTCCAAATTTATAAGTACATAGGACTTAGTACATAACGAAATTAGCGCGAAAGAGTGTGGTCAGCTAATCGCACCGCGGTAAAAAGGTCTTGATTATTGGCGCTGTTCACATTACAAATCCAAGTAAATCCCAAGGACTTTGCTTGCAGGTAAATCCGTTGACTTGGGACGAACAGCTTGCAACGAATGATCCAGTTTTTTTGTGAATTATCAAGATCTTGCCAAATAAAACGCAATTGTTCGCCACTTGTTACTACAACAGAAGTGATCCTGTTTTGCTGCCACTGTTTTTTGTGCTGTATTACTCCGTCACGATACCAAATTCGTTGATAAACCTCAAAGTAGCATATCTTGGCTTGTGAATTAGCCAAAGTTAAAGTATCGCCGATAAATTGACGCCCGCCATTACCGCGTAAAATAGCGACTGTAATATTGCGAGTGATCTGCCAAAACGGCAGCTGCATGATCCCTTCGCTGTCAAAGCTAGGAGGGGTGATAGCGTTAATGTTGGCAAGCGCTCGCCAAGTGTGCGCAGTTTTTTCTCCAACCGCGATGTAGCAAAGCGGCTGTGGCCACGCAATACCAGCGGCTTGCATTGCTGCGTGCGTAAATTCAACTGCGCGCGGACTGACCGCAATCACCGCGCTTTGAGGTGGTAATGCTGACAAATTATTGGCGATGGTTGCGTTATCTTTGCCGATGGAAAATTGCAAAAATGGCGCGCCAATTGCGTTAATGCTGGCGGCTTGAAATAGGTTAACCAGCTCGCTGCAAGCAGGCTCAGGGCGAATGACCAGTACGGTCATGCGCTGTTTTCCAGTTTGTCTAAAATTGCTTGTGCCCCTTTTTCTTGCAGCATAGCGGCCGCTTGCTCACCGATCTCTTTAGCCTGTGTGACATCACCCTCTAACTCAACTTGTAGCAGTTTGCTACCATCAGGCTCTCCCACTAAGGCGCGCAGCCTTAGTTTATCGCCGCAGCTTGTCGCAAAACTGCCGATAGGGACTTGGCAGCCGCCTTGTAATTGGTTAGTCATCGCTCGCTCACACAAAACTTGCGCCTGCGTAAGCGTATCGTTAAGTGGCGCTAGCAGCTCAACAATAGCTGTGTTTGCTAAGTTGCATTCAATGCCAATCGCGCCTTGCCCTGCAGCGGGGAGCATCTGCTCAGGCTCGATAAAGCAGGTAATGCGCTTTGTTAATTCAAGCCGTTTTAGTCCGGCGGCCGCTAAAATGATGGCATCAAATTGGCCATCATCGAGTTTTGATAAGCGCGTGCCAACATTTCCACGCAAAGTCTCTATCATAAGATCAGGGCGATGTGCGCGCAGTTGACACTGCCGGCGCAGGCTTGATGTGCCGACTTTGGCGCCTTGTGGAAGGGCTGCAATGCTTGCGTAGTGGTTGGAGACAAATGCATCACGCGGATCTTCACGTTTGCAAATGGCAACAATGCCTAAACCTTGTGGGAACTCGGCGGGAATATCTTTCATCGAATGCACAGCAATGTCTGCGCGTTCGTCGAGCAAAGCTTGCTCTAGCTCTTTGATAAAAAGGCCTTTTCCGCCAATTTTAGCAAGAGGCGTGTCCAGCAAAATATCACCCTTGGTGACCATGGTTACAAGCTCAATACGCAAATTGGGATAGTGGCTTTCAAGTTGCGTTTTAATGTAGTGAGCTTGCCAAAGAGCTAGGGGGCTGCGGCGCGTGGCAATGCGAATTGTATTGTTATAAATCGTATTCATTGTCTGGTGTTTCACCTGCTATTTTCCCATCCTAGCACTACGAATTTGAGCTCGAATAGAAGCGATCATCGATGCAAGATTTTAGCCAGATCGCGGGCAGAAAAAACATTTTATTTGTGCTTTTGCGAACATAGTAAAGAGCGATTGTATTTTTGTATAAAAATGTGACGCGCACAGGGCACGCATGACAAAGAGAAAAAGCTAGATTGATATCAATTTGTTGAAAAGCTACTCGCGGTAAGCTGAGATAAGCCTCTATTTTTTCTTAATTTTATTTGAGATGTGCTGGCGTGTGCTGCATTGTTGTAATTGGCGATGGGTAAAGGTGAAGAATTGATCAAAGTTGTTTACTTTACCCCCATCAGGGAAAATGATAAATTGATCACACTTTATCGCTTTGATATTGGCTTCAATATTTGCACAAGATCAGTTGCAACTCGCCATGTTGACAGGATGTCGGCTATTTTGGATGTGTACCTTGCAAAATTATGTTGAACAGCAATTAGCGCGTTTCGATATTTTTAATCAAGCTCGAATTGATCGCGCTTGTAGCGCAATGCATGCGCAGGCACTAACCATATTCAATATCTTACCGGCTCTGCTGCATATTAATGATCCCGTAATCCCAGGATTTGTTAAAAAAGATGCCGTGTCTGGCATTGCAAATTTTGCGCTCTCTCAGGTTAAGCCACAGGTGCACTTGAGTTGGCAAGCACTGTTTGATCATCAATTAAGCGATCTAGCTGCGCCGCAAGCGACGCCTATTAAAGGGCTGTATGCGATGGGCAGCACAGGCTCAATCGGCCAAAATTTTAAAAGTGACCTTGATATCTGGGTGTGCGTTGAAAGCCACCTAACGGTTAAGCAGCACAAAGCGCTAGAACAAAAATGCCAGCAAATTTCAGATTGGACCCTCGATCAAGGGGTTGAGTGCAACTTCTTTATCATGTGCGAAGAGCGCTTTCGCGCACAAAATGCCGATGAAATGACATCGGATAACTGCGGGACCAGTCAGCATTATTTACTACTTGACGAATTTTATCGCTCCGCTATTTGCTTAGCAGGGCAGCCTTTGATGTGGTATTTAGTCCCGCCTGATCAAGAAGATAATTACGAAAATTACATTGAGCAGCTTGTCAAACAAGGGCCGTTGCGCCGCGAGGCGTGGATTGATTTTGGCGGCTTGCCTTGTATTCCTGCTGCAGAATTTTTTGGTTCAAGCTTATGGCAGCTGTATAAGGGCATAGATTCTCCTTATAAATCAGTACTAAAAGCCATTTTGCTCGAAGCCTATTCTTGGGAATACCCAAAAACTGCGCTTTTGAGCGTTGAATACAAAAAGCGCTTTTTTGCCGATCAGATAGCGATCAGTGACACAGACTCTTATCTAATTGTTTTAGATAAGGTGATGGATTATCTAGAAAAAACCGGCGATGACAAGCGCTTAGATTTAGTGCGCCGCTGTTTTTATCTTAAAACGCACGAAAAATTAAGCCGCCCTATTCAAAACAGTAAAATGGATTGGCGCCGTGAAATTGTGTCTATGCTCGTTACTAAGTGGCGCTGGAGTGAAGCGAAAATCGTCGAGTACGATAACCGCAATGCTTGGAAAATTTATAAAGTAAAACAAATACATAATGAGCTAATTGATGCGCTGATGCTAAGTTATCGCAACTTAATTGCGTTTGCTGAAAAAAATAAAATTAACTCTTCGATAAGCTCTGAAGACATCAGCATTCTTGCTCGCAAGCTGTATGCGGCTTTTGAGGTGCTTCCTGGCAAGGTTACACTGATCAACACTCAATTTATCAATGATTTACATGAAGATGATCTGTCATTTATCCAAGTGCCTGAAGGCAGTGCAAGCCCTGATGGCTGGTATTTGTATAAGCACTCGCTTGCGCCCGAGCAGATCATTGGCCGTGCGCCGCTTGAGCATAATCGCTATTTATCGCAGCTGGTGGCTTGGGCTTATTTTAATGAGCTGCTCACCCCGCGCACGCGCATACACCATATCAGCAAGGGCAGCCATGTTGATGGTGCAAAGTGCTATCAGTTTGCTAGTGATATTCGCAACACTTTTTCAATCACGCGCACTAGCGCTTCGCGTGACGCGCTGTCAAGTCCGTGTGAAATTAGAAAATTAGCCTTATTTATCAATTTAGAGCAAGACCCTACCTACGCGTTAGCGCAGCCGCTTGCCAAAAAAACGGTACTCACCTCTAGTGATGTATTTA
>JBOFXO010000252.1:0-4059 GCA_051654185.1 Vibrionaceae bacterium
GTGCTAGCAACCGTGCCGCATTTAGGGCATGTTGCTTCTAAAATTGATGGCATAGCGATTTCCTTTTAATTGATACCGTAGGCACCATTATTAAAATAATGACTAGAATACCACTGGCATAACGTCAGATCATCTACAGGTTTTATATACTTGCTGCGCGTCTAATTGATAAGGTGAATTTTTGGGTGCGCTTGCCTCAGTGCAGCAAAATCGCGCAGATCTCTTAAAAAAGAAAACGTTACCAATGCATCAGCCATAACCATCGCCTAATGTTATTAACTTGATGAAGTGATAATCGATATGCCCAGCTTTCTGCAGCAGGAGGCGGTTGTCACGCGTTAAGAGCACAAAAGGACAAGCTGATGAAGTCCACTATCAACAATGCCGCTGTTGGCCCGCAAACGCGAATTCGCAGATCAAAGAGAAGGCTGTTTTTGCCTTTGCTTAGTGCAGCCTCGATTGTTGCTGGTTTGCAAACGGCGACTCAAATTTTTGCCCATTCATTCAATTATCACCCTAGTCTTGGCAGCAATCTAAGCCACGCGTATGCGCCTTGGGCAATCTTGCGCTGGGCAAATAACTGGTATGGTGTTTACCCCGAGCAGTTTATTTATACCGGAAGCGCTGGAGTGATCATTGCCGCAGTGGGGCTATTGAGTGTTGCGTTTGCGCAAGTGATGGCGTCAAACCGCGCGAAAGGTTACGAAAATTTGTATGGCTCGGCACGTTGGGCTGAAAAAAAGGATATTCAGGACGCAGGCCTACTGCCGAGAAAGCGTAGCTTCTTGGCGTTGGCTGCAGGTGAAAATACGCCTGCTTCTGATGGCGTTTATGTTGGTGGCTGGGTGGATCGTGATGGTAAATTTTATTATTTGCGCCATAGCGGCCCTGAGCACGTGCTGACATATGCGCCTACTCGATCGGGAAAAGGGGTGGGCATTGTTATTCCTACGCTGCTTTCATGGCCGCACAGCACCATAATAACTGACTTAAAAGGAGAGCTGTGGGCTTTAACGGCTGGGTGGCGGCAAAAATACGCTAAAAATAAAGTGCTGCGTTTTGAGCCTGCAGCCAATGATGGCGGGATCTGCTGGAACCCGTTAGATGAGATCAGAATAGGCACTGAGCATGAAGTCGGCGATGTGCAAAATTTAGCCATGCTCATTGTTGATCCAGATGGCAGGGGACTTGATTCTCACTGGCAAAGAACCTCTCACGCTCTGCTGGTTGGGGTTATTTTGCATGCGCTTTACCGCGCAAAAAATGACGGTACAGTGGCAAGTTTGCCGGTTGTCGATACCATGCTTGCTGATCCGCACCGAGATTCGGGTGAGCTGTGGAAGGAGATGATAGCCTATTGCCACTGTGATGGGCAAAATCATCCTGCGGTCGGCTCTGCGGCTCGCGACATGATGGATCGCTCAAGAGAAGAGGCAAGCTCCGTTCTTTCAACGGCGAAATCTTATTTGGCTTTATACCGCGATCCGGTGGTTGCTTACAACGTCAGTAAATCTGAGTTTCGCATAAAAGATTTAATGGATCATGAAGCTCCGGTGAGCCTTTATATTGTCACTAAGCCAAATGATAAAGGGCGGCTACGACCTTTAGTTCGAGTTTTAACTAATATGATCATTCGCTTACTTGCAGATAAGCTCTCATTTGTAAAGGGTAAGCCTGTTGCGTCTCATAAACACCGCTTGCTTGCGATGCTTGATGAATTTCCAAGCCTTGGCAAACTTGAGATCTTGCAAGAATCGCTGGCGTTTTTAGCCGGTTATGGGATCAAGTGCTACCTCATTTGCCAAGATCTCAATCAGCTCAAAAATCGCGAAACAGGCTACGGCCCTGATGAAACCATCACCTCAAATTGCCACATCCAAAATGCTTATCCGCCAAATCGCATTGAAACGGCGGAGCATTTGTCGCGCCTGACAGGGCAAACCACAGTTGTTAAAGAGCAGCTCACTACAAGTGGGCGGCGCGTGTCGGCGATGCTAAGTCAGGTGTCGCGAACTATTCAAGAGGTGCAGCGCCCGCTGCTTACGCCTGATGAGTGTTTGCGCATGCCCGGGCCTATTAAAAATGCGCAGGGTGATATTGAAACTGCTGGTGATATGGTGATTTACGTTGCAGGTTACCCTGCTATTTATGGTAAACAGCCGCTTTATTTTAAAGATCCCGTTTTCCTTGCGCGAGCGAGTGTTACCGCACCTCAGTGCAGTGACAAGCTTTGTGTAGGCACGGCAACGCAGCCAAAAGGTGACGATATAAATTGAGTTTGAAGCGCTTTTATGCCGCAGTTGCTGTTGCAGGATGGGCATTTATGGCGATGGCAGCCATAAGTTACGCAATCGGTGTACGCATTAATACCAGCAAAAGTATTCCTGTGGGGCTTTATTGGGTAACAGATACGCCTTTAGAGAAAGGCGCGTACGTTTTGTTTTGCCCACCTGAGACAGAAATTTTCGCAATCGCGAAAAAACGCAACTATATCGCTGGCGGTTTTTGTTCAGGTGATTATGGTTACATGATGAAAAAAATTTTAGCCGTTAAAAACGATCTGGTTACGGTTGCAGATGATGGCGTTTTTGTTAATAAAAAACGGCTGCCACACAGTCAGCCCATTCAATACGATGCTGCTGGCCGTAAGCTTCCTAACTATCGGCTTAACCGATATTCCCTTAAGGGTTCTGAGCTGCTGCTGATGAGTGATAGCAGTGACAGCTCATTTGATGGGCGCTATTTTGGACCAATTGAACGCTCGCAAGTGAAGGGCGTTATTCATTTGCTTGTCGCTTGGTAGCGCTAAATACAGTGAAAATTTCTTAGGCGATGCACTTATGTGTTGAATAAGGAGGACCTCATGATCCCTGAACTTGATGATCTGCCATACCCTTTTGATGCTCAAAATGATGTCAATGAAGTGCTTTTTGAAAAATTGGCGGATGCGCAGCTCCCAGGATACAAGGCTGAATTTGCGCCAGATGAAGCCGAACTTGCGGGAGCTTTTGTTGAAGATGCACTCAGTGAAGAGGATGCTTTTGATAGCTGCATAGATCTTATTGAAGCAATGACGTTTGATATCAACGAAGAGGATTGAGCCATGGCAGGCGCTAAAAAATCTTTTCATGAAATCGTTGCTGAAAATTTGATCAAGCAGCTTGAGGCAGGTACAGCTCCTTGGCAAAAGCCTTGGGATCCTGGCGCGCAAGGTTTCATGCCGATAAATCCTACAACCGGCAACCGCTATAAAGGGATCAACGCTATTTTCCTTATGGCTCAAGGGTTTGCTGATAATCGCTGGCTAACTTATAAGCAAGCTGAAGCCGTGGGCGCGCAAGTGCGTAAAGGTGAAAAAGGGGCTCCCATTCAATATTGGATGTTTTCCGAAGAGCAAACTAAACGAGATGACGCGGGTAAGCCCATGTTGGACGCGCAAGGTTTGCCGCTAAAGACTGTGGTTATGCTTGAGCGGCCGCGGGTGTTTTTTGCCACCGTTTTTAATGGCGAGCAGATCGACGGTTTACCACCCCCAGAGCTTAAAGAGCGCATCGCCTCTTGGCAGGCTATAGAAAAAGCCGAGCGCATTTTACGTTCATCGGGAGCTGATATTCGTCATAGCGCGCAAGACCGCGCTTTCTACCGGCTCGCTAGTGATAGTATTCATTTGCCGCATAAAGAGCAGTTTCCCTCTGCGGATAACTACTATGCAACAGCCTTGCATGAACTTGGGCATTGGACTGGGCACAACTTGCGGCTTAATCGAGATATTGCGCACCCTTTTGGTTCGCAAGGATACGCCAAAGAGGAGCTAAAAGCGGAGTGTTTTAGCTTGATCATGGGAGAAGAGCTGGGCGTGGGGCACGATCCTAAGCAGCACGCCGCCTATGTTGGCTCTTGGATTGCGTTGCTAAAAAATGATCCATTGGAAATTTTTCGGGCAACCGCTGATGCAGAAAAAATGGTGAATTACGTTATGGCATTCGAACAAAAGCTGGTTCAAGAGCAAGGGCCAGAAAAAGAGCAAAAACAAGAAAAAGAGCAGGTTCAAATTGAGCC
>JBOFXO010000253.1:0-1122 GCA_051654185.1 Vibrionaceae bacterium
GGCGAGGCAAAAATTAACGCGAAGCCAAATTGCTCTGCTATCTCAATTAAGTTGGCTTGGTTCTTGGTATCCAATGCTAACGCCTCGTCCAAATAACAGACTGCTTTCATTTGGTGACGTTTGTCTTGCATTAGGTGCAGCATAGCAAGGCCAGTGACTAACTTCGCCATCAATACCGTGCCATTAGACGCTGCGCTATCAATATCTTCAAAAGACTCTTGCTGGTGCCCCTGCTTTGCCACGACAAACTCCAGCCTGAATAAGTCTGCGACTCTTAATCCTTGGCGAGCATTGCCCTCTTCAATTAACGTATTTTTCGCCCGCTCTAGATCTGCATCATCTAAAATGCTCGAGTGATCGAACAAATCGAAACTTTGTCCCGATGCTGTCTGCTCTGCTTGCTGTATCAACACATTCATCGCATTCACAAGCACGCTTTCCTCGACAGGATCGATTTTGAAGGTTTTCAAATCAGATAGCTGTCTGTGACTGATTAGTCGATTGAACTCTTTCATTTTACTTTGTAAGGCAAGAAGCCCACCGCGCAACTCTCTTAGACTCGCCGTCACGTTAACCACCGCAGAACGCGCTTTTCTCTCTAAGGCTTGCTTTTCGTCGTCTAAACAATGGCTAAATTGAATGATGCCTTTTAGCTCGTCGTCTTGAGTGGGTGCCATTTGAAACTTAGTGAGCCCTTTCTGAGCTAACTCATTTTTCATTTGGCGTAGCTCTTTAGAAAGGGTATCCAGTTCTCGGCAATCATTGATGAACTGCTCAAAACGAATGGGGAGATTCTCCAAGCTCCACTCTTCGGTATCTATCCATGGGGTATGAGGTTGCTCCGACAGCGCCGTAAACAGAGATTGATCATCTATTCTTTGCTCTTTGAGCGCCTCAACACGTTTATTATCTGACGTTAACTTATTGAGTTTTTCAGAAGTACTGTTGATTTGTTCTGTCAGCGTTTGATAGCGCTCTTTCGCACTTGCTAAAGCATTTTTAATCGCTGTGATCTCTTGCTCGATCTTGGCTTGTTTTTCTCTACGTTCAGGCTGATTCGCGGTGAGTTGCTCAAGTTGCTGATAATCAATGAGCGCCTTTTCACACTCTTTCACAGCGCGG
>JBOFXO010000254.1:0-3213 GCA_051654185.1 Vibrionaceae bacterium
GCCAAGCGGCTTGGGTCGGCGCTGCCAGATATCTCATAGAACGTAAAAAAGGTTGAGGATGATAGAAACAATACCTAGTCATGAAGCAATGATGCCTGCTGTGCTCAAAGTGCTTGCCGATGGTCAATCTAAGTCGTTAAAGCAAATTTATCATGAAGTATCTGTTATTTGGGGGTTTAGTGAAGAGCTGTTAAGCCTACAGTTGCCCAGTGGTAAAAAAAATTATGTTCACAGTCGCATTGGTTGGGCTAAAACTTATTTAGTCAAAGCGGGCTTGATCCAGCAGCCTATGCGGGGAGTGTGCCAAATCACGAAAGCCGGCGAGCTGGCACTCGCAAGCAATGAACTCATAAATACCAACTATTTAACGAAATTTTCAACTTTCAATAATTTTCTTAGTACGTCCAGAAACTGTAAAGAGGATCCCGAGAGCGCAGAAATAGCCCTTCATTCTCTTGTACCAACGCATTGCGCTGAAGCTCAAACTCCCACCGAAATGATCGCCAACGCATTTAGCGCGCTTAACGCCGCGCTTGCTGACGAATTAATCGAGCAAATCCATACCTTATCGCCGCGCTTTTTTGAGCAGCTAGTGGTCGATTTAATGCTCGCTATGGGTTACGGCGGCAGGCAAAAAGACGCCGGCCAAGCCACGCAGTACAGCAGCGATGGTGGTATTGATGGCATCATTAAAGAAGATAAACTCGGCCTTGATTCTATCTACCTGCAAGCAAAGCGTTACCGCGATACCACTGTTGGCCGCCCTGAAATTCAAGCCTTTGCTGGCGCGCTCGACATGCACCACGCGCGCAAGGGCGTGTTTATTACCACCTCCAGTTTTAGCAAAGACGCCCACCAATACGTCAGCCGCATTGAAAAGCGCATCGTGCTCATTGATGGCCGCGAGCTTGCCGCGCTGATGATTGCGCACGACGTAGGCGTTACCACGCGCACGCGCTACGCGGTGAAAGCGATAGATTCCGATTACTTTTTAGACGAATAAGCGCTCATTTAAGCGGCTCACTTTTGCTTTGTAGCCGTAAAAAGATAAAAAAACCGCCAGCATGGGCGGTTGTTTTTTTATGCGCTGAGCGGATCATCCACCAAACTTTTGCTTTGCCAGCGCCGACTGCGCCAGCGCCACAGCATCGCCATAGCGCGCACCCACTCGTCGCAGGCGATAGCAATCCAAACGCCGACCAGTCCATGTCCTTGATGAATGGCTAAAAAATAGGAGAGTGGCACGGCTATCCCCCACATGGAAATGAGCGCCATCAGCAGCGGAAAGCGTGCGTCGCCTGCCGCGCGCAGTGAATTTATCACAACCAAGTTAAAGGTGCGGCCCGGCTCTACGATGAGGCTGATCAAAAATAGCTGCGTCACTTGCTCGATGATCTGCGCGTCGTCCGTCATCAGGCTAATGATATGACGGCCGTTAAACGCGGCGAGTATGGTTATCACTACGGTTACCACAAGCCCTAGCTTTAAGCTGTGCATCAGCTGACTGTAGGCGTCGTCAAATTTGCGCGCGCCAACCAAGTGGCCAACGATGATCTCATTGCCCTGCCCAATCGCATAGCCAAACAGCATCATAAATAGGCAGATCTGAAAGAAATAGGATTGGCTGGCAAGCATTTTGTCGCCGAGCAGCGCCACAAAAGCGGTGATGGTCATAAATTGCAGCATCCACGCGATATTTTCTCCCGCGGCGGGCAAGCCGATGTGCAGCACTTTTTTGAGCATCGGGCGTTCAATGTGTAAAAAGTGGCTTAGTGCCAAGGTCAGCTGCGTTTTTTTCGCCACCAAGACAACCAGCAGCACAACGCCTATCAGCCTTCCTGTGATTGTGCTAATAGCAACGCCTTCCATGCCAAGTTTTGGCAAGCCAAACCAGCCAAACAGCAGCAGCAAATTGCCGGCAAAAGTGATGAGATTGACGATCAGCGTGACATACATGGCTTCTTTGGTGTGGCCGTGCGCGCGCAGTGTTGCAGCAAGACAAAGCGCCGCAGCTTCTGGCAAGAGGCATAGACCGATAATGTGCAAATAAAGGGTGCCGTCACTAAGAAGATGCGCGGGCAAATTCATCAAATCTAAGATGGTGGTCGCGCCGCTAATAATGACAACGGCGGCAGCAAGTCCGACGATCAAATTAAAACTGATCGCGGTGTAGGTGACGCGCTGCGCGCGTTTTGCGTCACCGGCGCCAAGGTATTGCGTTATCACGACACTTGTGCCGATACTGACAAAACTAAACAGCGAAATGGCCAGATCAAACACTTGGTTGCCAACCGCAAGCGCCGCAACGCTTTGATAAGAAACAAGCCCTATCATAAAAGTGTTGAGCGCGCCGGTTAAAAAATGCAGCGCAAGATCGCAAAAAATCGGCCATGTCAGGCTAAAAAGCCCTTTTGAGCCAAGTGAAGAAGAGGCTTTCATAATTAACCTAAAAATAAAAAGAGTTATTTAACTTGATGTTATCCATGCTTTCAAGTTTTGCCGCAGCCAGTAAAGCTATAGTGAGGCTGCGCAAAATCGCGGCGGACAGCGTCGCTAACGGCGTTTGCGCGTTGAGTTTTACAGCGCACGCACATAGAATGCATGCACTTTTGCGACAAGGGCAATTATGATGAATGCAAGTGTGTATCTGGCTAAGGGGCGTGAGAAATCACTGCTGCGCCGCCATCCGTGGATTTTTTCAAAGGCGATAGCTCGCGTAGAAGGCAAGCCTAAGAGCGGGCAAAATGTAGAAGTTTTTAGTCATGACGGAGTTTGGCTGGCGCGTGCGGCATGGTCGCCAGTTTCGCAGATCCGCGCCCGCGTGTGGACATTTGCGCAAGAAGAAGCGGTTGACGCTGATTTTTTCCTACGACGCCTGAAAAACGCGGCGGCAGCACGTGCCGAGCTGCCAAGCTTGCAAAATTGCACCGGTTTTCGCTTGTGCGCGGCCGAGTCTGACGGTTTGCCGGGGATTGTCATTGACAGTTACGCAAACTTTTTGGTGTGTCAGTTTTTAAGCGCTGGCGCGCACTATCAGCGCGAGCTCATTATTGCTGCGCTACGCCAGATTTTTCCTGAGCAGGCTATTTATGAGCGCTCTGATGTTGCAGTACGTAAAAAAGAAGGTCTAGATGAAACGACGGGTGTTATTGCTGGCGAGGCGCCGCCTGCGCAGGTTTGTATTACAGAAAACGACGGAGTAAAAATCCTCGT
>JBOFXO010000255.1:0-4907 GCA_051654185.1 Vibrionaceae bacterium
TGCTTTTTGTTCTGTCATTGCATATTCCTCTATATTGTCACCGGATAAGGATGGATTATGTTGTGACCTACGTGATTTTAAACCGCTTTTAAATTCAATCAGTATGCTGAAACTAGCGCTTAACTGCCTATTTGTAAAAGGGTAATTTTAAGCAGATCAAATAATTAGTTTTTATACTGCTGCAAAAAAATGCGAGACAGCTAAAGATTTTGCTAGACGTTTATTCGCAAATCTTATAGATTGCGCACAGGTCTTTCAGGAGTTATTAAAATGAAAAAAATTATTGCAGCAGTATTTGCAATGGCGATGAGCACATCTGCACTAGCAGGTATTGTTAACGGAACTATGACTAAGATCCGTGTGCACGAGCAAGGTACAAGCCTTCGCTTTGAATCACGTGTTCCTAACCTGACTTTTATCGTTCGTAAAGGCGAAATCCTTAAGGCGATGACTAAAGTAGGTAAAGAGCGCGGCATTGCTGAGATCGAAGTGAACGGTTTGATCGTTGACCAAGATCGTAAAGTTGGCGTAACGTTAGATCGCCGCGCCGACGGCCTAGAAATTCAGTCTCCACGTCACAAAATGTTTGTTACTGAAAAAGAATTAAAAAGCATCCGTAGATAATATCGCGAATTAATTTTTTTTGAAACAGGCTTTAAGCAATGCTTAAAGCCTGTTTTTTTATATTAAATTCAATGTGTTAGCTATTTAGAACGAATGATCAAACTCAAGGCGGCGCGCGAATTTTTGCGGCGAAACCGTCCCTTGTTCAAACGCGATTTGACCATTTAATACCGTCATATGAATGCATGAGCGAAAACGGTAGCCGTTAAAGGGTGACCAGCCACACTTGTATAAAATATTTTCAGGTGTAATGAGCTGCGCGTGTGCAAGATCAACGAGCACGAGATCGGCAAAATACCCTTCACGCAAAAAACCGCGTTCACGGATCTGATACCGCAGCGCTGGCGCGTGCGCCGTTTTTTGCACAATAAGCGGCAAGCTAAAAATGGCGTCGTGATAAAACTCAAGCGCTGCTTGCAGTGCATGCTGCACAAGTGGCAGGCCTGACGGGGCATTAAAATAGCTGTTTTGTTTTTCTTGCCATGTGTGTGGAGCATGATCGGTTGCAATAATATCGATGTTGCCGTCAAGCACCGCTTGAATGAGCGCTTGCTGGTGTGATTTATCCTTGATGGCAGGGTTGCATTTGATCTGACTGCCTAGGCGCGCGTGATCATCACGATTAAAAAAGAGGTGGTGAATGCACGCTTCTGCGGTGATCTGCTTTTTAGCAAGCTCGGCGAGCGAGTTTGCTTTGCTAAATAAAGAGAGCTCATCTTGGGTGCTGATATGAAGCACATGCAGGCGCGTGCCGTGTTTTTGCGCAAGTTTTACCGCAAATTGTGACGATTTTAAGCAGGCGGCGCTGCTGCGAATGGTGGCGTGCTCGTGCATCGGCACCTGCTCGCCGTACTGCGCGCGAAAAAGCGCTTCTTGCTGCGCAATAGTGGGCGTATCTTCGCAGTGGGTTGCGATGAGGTGCGGGCAGCTCGCAAAAATAGTTTCGAGTACTTTTTCATCATCAACAAGCATATTTCCGGTCGATGAGCCCATAAAAATTTTGATCCCGCACGCGCCATTGGCTTTAAGCTGTTGTAACTCATCGAGATTATCGTGGGTTGCACCAAGGTAAAATGCGTAGTTAGCAAAGCTTTTTTGCGCCGCTAAAGCGTATTTTTGCTCTAATGCTGCGCGAGTCGTTGTTGGCGGCGAGACATTGGGCATCTCCATGTAGCTGGTAATGCCGCCGGCGAGCGCAGCTTTTGACTCAGAGGCTATCTCACCTTTATGAGTCAGTCCTGGCTCTCGAAAATGTACTTGATCATCTATCATGCCCGGTAGAAGATAATATCTTTGCGCGTCAATGATCTGTGCGTCCTGTGGCGCGCTTATCGACGGCGCGATTTGTGCAATGCGGCCGTTTTTTACAAGTAGATCTGAGCGAAATTGTTGCCCTTCATTAACAAGGATTGGATTTTTGAACAGTAAAGTCGTCATCATGAGGTAAAAGTTGTGAATGGTCGCTCATTCTATCGCAAACGTTTGCTTTGTGTCGTCATTGTTTGGGTTAGCGTGCAGTTAGTGTATGCTAAATAAAAAACAGTTTAAGGAGAAAGTTATGGCTGAAGACACCATTTTTGGCAAAATTATTCGCAAAGAGATCCCCTCGCAGCTGCTTTATCAAGATGAATTAGTGACCGCTTTTCGCGATATTACGCCGCGGGCGCCCACGCACATTTTGATCGTGCCCAATAAGCTTATTGCGACAGTGAACGACGTAACGGCTGAAGATGAACAAGCGCTTGGGCGTCTTTTTGTGGTAGCGAGCAAGCTTGCCGCGCAAGAGGGGATCGCGCAGGATGGTTATCGGCTTATCGTCAATTGTAACCGCCATGGGGGGCAAGAGGTATATCATTTGCATATGCATTTGCTTGGGGGGCGTCCTCTTGGCGGAATTTTGCCGCCGGCGCGAGATCAGCCTTAAATGCGGGCATTTTTCTTTAAACTTTGGGCTTTTAGGATAAAAAATGCATATTTTGAAAAAGATAGGGCTAAGTTGCACGCTAGCCGTTATAGTAGCTTTGACAAGCTGCGCGAGTACAGAGCCTCGGATCAGCATTAATCAGACGCAAAAAATCATTTTTGCTAACTCTGAATTAGAGCAAACCATCGTCGTTGATGATCTGCGTCTTAGCGAAAAAGCCGAGGGGCTCTTTCTTGGATTCGCTATCAAAAATAACAGCTCACAACAGCAAGATTTGCAGTATCGTCTTGATTGGTACGATGAGCAAGGTCTTGAAATTAATGTAAAAAAAATCGGTTGGCAAGCATTATCTTTAGGTGCTAATGAGCAAAAACGGCTGGCGGAGTTTGCTAGCAGTGCCAAAGCAAAAGATTTTCGTATATCGATTCGTTCTCTTAAAAAATAAAGGAAAAATAGATGTTTAAGTTGGGTTGTCTGCTGTTAGGATTGACAGTATTAATCACTGGGTGTGCGCCACAAGTGGTGTCTATTGAAGTTAGAAATGACCCGCCTAAAAAAACAGCGCCGGTGGTTAGCAAGCCAAGTACCAGTAAACCTGATGTTGTTGTGACGCCTTTACCCCCAGCGCCGCTTGAAGAAAAGAATGATCTGCGTTCAAGCGCGCGTTTAATGGTTGAAAAGATGGTGAAAGACAGCGCAAATGCGGCATTACTGAGCAAAAAACCTGTGGTTGTGCTCGAGACGGTTAAAAATAACACGGCAGAGCAAATTGATGTTGTTGGGATCACAAAGAGCATCAATACCGCGCTAGCTAAATCAGGCAAGTTTCAATTCGTTGATTTAGCTCGAGTTGAAGGAGTGCGTGCTCAGCTCAATTTGAAAAGTAATGATGCGTTAGTGAATCCTGAAACCGCTATTCAATTTGGCAAAATGGTAGGCGCGCAGTACATGTTTTATGGGGATGTTTCACAAGAAACGCCTTTGACGAACACCGCAGGCTCCTCTTATCTACTTCATTTGCGTTTGATGGAGCTTAATTCTGGCCTTATTGAATGGTCTGATGAATCTGTTGTGAAAAATAAGTAGCAAGTTTACTGTTACTTTTACAAAAAGAGGCGCGCAAGCTTAGAAAAAGGAATGCAAGGTGCTGTAAGTTGTGCTGCTATTTATAGCGTAACTTGACGATATTTTGAATGTAAACAGAATGTAGGTGATCTTATGATTTTATATTTACATGGTTTTGATTCTACAAGTCCAGGTAACCATGAAAAGATTATGCAACTGCAATTCATTGATCCTGATGTGCGCTTCATCAACTACAGCACATTGCACCCTAAGCATGATATGCAGCACCTTTTAAAAGAGGTCAGCAAGCAGCTTACACTTTCAGATGATAAAAATCCGCTGATCTGCGGAGTTGGTCTTGGCGGTTTTTGGGCTGAAAGAGTCGGTTTTTTGAATAATATCAAACAGGTTATTTTTAACCCGAATTTATTTCCACAGGAAAACATGGTTGGGCTGATCGATCGCCCTGAAGAGTATGAAGATATCGCAAGTAAATGCGTCAATAAGTTTCGCGAAAAAAATCGCGGTCGCTGCTTAGTTATTTTGTCGCGCCATAACGAAAAGCTCGACAATGTGCGCAGCTATGAGCTGTTGTCCCCTTTCTACCCAGTCATTTGGGATGAAGTGCAAACGCATAAATTTAAAAGCATTACTGCGCATCTCAAAGCCATGAAAGAGTTTAAGCAAGTTACCCATACTGTATCGTAACAGCAATGTACAAGCATTCAAAAACGTAGTGCTGCAAAACGGTTGTGAAACAGAATCAATTTTATGTGCAGATGAGATAGGATGTTAACGTGTTGAAAATTGTTGTAGTTGGCGGTGGCGCTGGTGGTCTTGGTTTAGCCACTAAACTTGGGCAAAAGTGGGGAAGAAAGCAAAAAGCTAAAATCACTTTGATCGATAAAAATACCAGTCATTTATGGAAACCACTCTTGCATGAGCTTGCAACCGGAGCCTTAGATGATGGGGTTGAGGCGGTCAGCTATCGCGTTCATGCGAAAAATAACGCTTTTGATTTTCAGCTCGGCGAACTTTGTGATATCGACAGACAAAACAAGCGTATTACCTTAGCGCCATTGCGCGAGCCAAGCAGTGGCGCGGTGCTGATTGGTGAGCGCTATGTTGATTATGATCTGCTGGTGTTAGCTGTTGGCTCTGTTTCCAATGACTTGGGCGTCTCTGGCGTGAGCGAAAACTGCATGTTTTTAGACTCGGCGCCACAGGCAAGCCATTTTCGTAAAGTCCTTAATGAGCAATTACTGAAATTAGATGCGGGAGTGAAAGAGTCGCA
>JBOFXO010000256.1:0-8100 GCA_051654185.1 Vibrionaceae bacterium
GCCACTAGCGCTGCGCGATAACTGGCGCGATCTTCTTGTGAACCGATCGAATTAAGCTGCAAATGAACGTGTTTGTCGATACCAAGCTCGCGCCACAAACGGCTGGTGATAAAGATCATTTCAGCATCAATATCAGGGCCTTGCAGACCGAAAACTTCGACACCTACTTGATGAAATTGACGATAGCGCCCTTTTTGCGGTCTTTCGTGGCGAAACATCGGCCCCATGTACCAAAGGCGCTGCTCTTGATTATACAGCAGGCCATTTTCAATACCTGCACGCACGCAGCTTGCCGTACCTTCTGGGCGAAGACTTAAGCTGTCGCCGTTATTATCAGCAAAGGTGTACATCTCTTTTTCAACGACATCCGTCACTTCGCCAATGGCGCGGCAAAAAAGTGAGGTCATCTCAACGATGGGCATGCGAATTTCGCTGTAGCCATAGCGCGTTAAGGTCGACGCAATTGACGCTTCTACTTTTTGCCAAAGGGGAGTTTGGGTGGGCAGATAATCATTCATGCCCCGAATTGCTTGGATAGTTTTGGACACTGTCATTCTCACACAGTCACTCCACCACGGCTTGCGCCATGGTGAGCAATGTTATTGGGATTTTATCGCGATGCGATTTTTATCATCTAACATGGCCGCCCTGGCTCGAATTTTTGCTTCCAATTCATCAATGAGCGTTGCGTTATCTAAACGCTCTTTTTGCCGCTCACCATTCACATAAAAAGCGCTGCTCTTATTGCCGCCCGCCACACCGATATGCGATGCGAGCGCTTCGCCAGGGCCATTGACCACGCAGCCAATGATAGACACATCAAGCGGCGTGACCAGATCTTCAAGGCGCTCTTCAAGCGCATTGACTGTGCTGATCACATCAAATTCTTGGCGAGAGCAAGTCGGGCAAGCAATGAAATTAATGCCGCGAGCACGAAGGCGTAGCGATTTTAAAATATCAAAGCCAACTTTGATCTCCTCGCACGGATCGGCCGCTAAAGAGACACGCAGCGTATCGCCAATGCCTTCGTTTAGCAAAAGCCCTAAACCAACTGCCGACTTCACAGAGCCAGCGCGCGCGCCACCGGCTTCTGTGATCCCTAAATGCAGTGGCTGATCAATCTGCTTAGCAAGCAAACGGTACGCTTCTACTGCTAAAAAGACGTCTGACGCCTTCACGCTCACTTTAAATTGGGAAAAATTGAGTTTATCGAGAATATCGACATGGCGCATAGCGGACTCAAGCAGCGCTTGCGCTGTCGGCTCGCCATATTTTTCTTGCAGATCATTTTCAAGCGAACCGGCGTTGATGCCGATCCGAATAGGAATATTTTTGTCGCGCGCGGCGTCCACTACACTGCGAATGCGCGCTTCATTACCAATGTTACCGGGGTTAATACGCAGACAATCCACGCCGTATTCCGCCACTTTTAGCGCAATCCGGTAGTCAAAATGGATGTCTGCGACAAGCGGCATGGTCGTTTGGGCGCGAATTTGCTTAAAAGCTTCCGCCGCGTCCATGGTCGGAATAGAGATCCGCACGATATCAGCGCCTACTTTCTCAAGCGCATTAATTTGCGCCACAGTAGCAGCCACATCGGTGGTGCGCGTATTCGTCATCGATTGAACAGAAATCGGTGCGCCGTCGCCAATGGGCACATTACCAACATAAATACGTGTTGATTTACGCCGCTGAATGGGATTCTCTTTATGCATACAACTACTCCGACATAGGCAAACTTAACCGGGCAACACGTTTAGGTGGATATTGACTTAAATCAACCAATTTGCCTTTGTAAGTCAATTTCACAGCCGCTGGCGCCCCTAAAACGACTTTGATCGGTGGTTGGCCGTTTAGTTCCACGACATCACCCCGTGACTTGATCCCGGTGAGCAATTTTTTACCTTTTGCATCAACGATATCAACCCAGCAGTCTGCCACAAAAGACATGGTAAATAAAGATTTGCTTTGGGGCGCTGCGTGCTGCTTGACCACAGCTTGCGTAGGGCGTCGCACAGGCTCGGCAGGGGCGCTCGTTTGTACCAAAGCGGCCTCTGCAGGCTTAGGCTGCGCAGGTACTACAGGCTGAGAAAGCATGCTTGTTGGCGCAGTGTTTTCCAGCGCAACAGTTTGCGCAGGAGCAGTCACAGGTTGCACCGCTTCAATTTTTACCTGTTCAGCAGGCTGAGCGGCCACATCATTTGACGCCCCCGCATGTTGCACAGGTATGCTAGGCTGCGATGAAGCAGGTCTTGATGCGGCGCTATCATTGACTTTCACTACGTTCGTGACAGGCGCTGCGTTACCGCTATCATTGGCAAGCGCTGGATTGACAAAAGTCAGCCCATTATCGAGCAACTTATTGCCAGCGGGCGCGGCTTTTTGCTGGCTAAGCACAGAGACCTCATCAGAAGGCGACTGCCACCACCAAGCAATGGTCACACCAATTGCCACCGTTAAAATAGCCCAAGTCAGCGTCATCACACGATGATCTTGCTTGCGATGGCGCGTCTTTTTAGAGAAACTTTGTAATTTAAGTGGCAGATCATTACTTTTACCGGTGTACTCGAGTAACAGTGCTTCGCCATTTAGTCCCACCTTTTTCGCATAGGCACGGATATAGCCTCGAGTAAAAGCCTCAATTTGCCGCTCATTCACCGTCTTTTCTTCAAGATCACGAACAACCGACACACGCAGGCAGAGGCTATCGGCCACATTTTGCATAGAAAGACCCTGCTCTTCGCGTGCTCGTCTTAATCGCATTCCCAGAGGGATTTGTTCACCCTGCGATGGATTGTTTTCTTTATGCTCAGTATTCATTCGCTAAGTACTGTCTATATTCTTTTGATTGAGGAAATTTTTCTGCTAATAATCTAGCGTGCTGTTTAATCTTGGCTGGTTGATCACGATTAAGTCGGATCCATGCAAGTAAACTTGAAGGTTGGTCGCCGTACTGCTTTTGCAACATTATTAGGCGCTGCTGTGCTTGCACTGTCTTTTTATCATCAATATCCATATTAATCAGATATAGAGTCGAAATATATCGATTTGGTTCATGAGCAATAGCCTTTACAAACCATTTTCTCGCCAACGAACGATCATTTGCCTTCAATGCACATAATGCCGCACTTTCATAGCTAGATGATACGTTGTAATAACGGGGTTGTGCGATGGCATCCAAAAATGTTTTTTTGGCTTGCGCAAATTGGCCTGTATGGCACAAAAAAGTAGCGTAATTATGTAACAATTCAGGATTTTTCGGCTCAGCAGACAGTGCGGTCCGGTATTGCTTAAGCGCCTGCTTATTTTCACCAACCTGTTGTAAGTAATAAGCAAATGCCATGCGCGCTTGAACGTATTTAGGAGCCGCTGCCACTGCGGCTTCTAAATTCTGCCTTGCGCGAGGCCACTCGCCTTGCTCTAAATAAGCTAAGCCTAAATTAACACGCGCCTGCGCCACATCCTGCTGGTTGACCGATTTACCATCGACAACAGTGGTTTGCATGCAGCTAGCTAAAGAAAAACAAAGCAGTACGCCGCACGAGATCGATTTTTTTAATTGCATCCTTGCCATCATCTCTCCTTGCAAAGTAATTCGTGCATTCGTTAGTACTGTCCCAAGATTTACGGCACTTAGCAGATCACAAGCCCTCAACAAACGAAGACACGCTGCAAGCTAAAGCATATCAAAGTAAATCATACCAATTTTACAGGTATAACCTGCGCGGATGCCAGCATCATTTGCTTGCGTTTCGTCTTGTCAATCACATCCCCTACTAATTGCCCACACGCCGCATCAATATCGTCGCCACGCGTTTTGCGCACGATCACAGTAAAACCATATTCCATCAAGGTTTTCATGAAACGATCGATGCGCGAATTGCTCGGCTTTTTAAATGGCGAGGTAGGATAAGGATTGAAAGGGATCAAATTAATTTTACATGGCATCTCTTTTAATAGCAGTGCCAGCTCTTTTGCGTGAGAAATTTCGTCATTGATGCGATCAAGTAAAATATATTCGATGGTAACGCGGCCACGATTTGCAACCGATGCCGCAAGATAGTCTTGCACAGCGCTAAGCAAGGTTTGAATATTGTACTTATCATTGATCGGCATAATTTGACTACGCAGCGCATCATTAGGCGCGTGCAAAGAGAGCGCTAAAGCCACATCAATTTTACCGGTGAGCTGCTGCAGGCCAGACACCACCCCAGAGGTAGATACCGTCACGCGCCGCTTCGAAAGCCCATAGCCTAAATCGTCGAGCATCAGATTAAGCGCTGGCAGCAAATTTTTCACATTCAGCAGCGGCTCACCCATGCCCATCATCACCACATTAGTGATAGGACGACGACCGGTCTCTTTTTCCACGCCGATTTCTTTTGCGGCGCGCCACACTTGACCGATGATCTCAGCAGTCGTTAAATTACGGTTAAAACCTTGCTGCGCTGTCGAGCAAAACTGGCAGGCAAGCGCGCAGCCGACTTGTGATGAAACGCATAATGTGGCGCGATCGCCTTCAGGGATGTAAACCGTCTCTACATCTTGATTGCCCACGCGCATAGCCCATTTAATGGTACCGTCACGAGAATGCTGCACCGCGCTGATCTCTGGCGCTTTAATAGTGGCACACGCCTTTAACTTTTCGCGAAGTACCTTATTGATATTATTCATATTATCGAAGTCGTCGCAGCCAAAATGGTAAATCCATTTCATCACTTGCTCCGCGCGAAACGGCTTTTCATTTAACTGTGTGACAAAAAATTCACGCAGCGCTTGCCTATCAAAATCGAGCAGATTGATTTTTTCGCTTGTCATAAAACCTCAATAACAGACCAACGTAGGTGTGATCTAAATCGCGAAATTGTAACCAAATTAGCCCTATTGATCTAGAAACATTCCCCTTTGTGTGGTTAAAAGATATGCATTGCGGGGTCATTTCATGTGCAATAGTTTTAAATAAAAAGAAAAGCATACACCGCTCTTGTTATATGCCTAAAAAGATTTTTAAGCTAAAGATAAAGCAGCAGCGCAGGCTTAACGCCCCTCAAACCCGCAGAAATAACGAAAGCACGGCAAGAAAAATTTAGCGCTTTTTTAGCGCAGTAGGGCTTAGCAAAGGGCTTATTAGCCTGTGTGAATTGGCCTAAAAAAAGCGTATTTTAAAATCTTGCGTAAGAGGGCAACGAAAAAAGTTAAAGGCCAGCTCGAAGTTAGATCGAGTTGCAGGCCTCTTTTAGTACGTTATAGAACTAGCACGTTATAGAACTAATTTTCGCTTAGCTCTAATGCCAATTTGCCCATTTATTATCAGCGCCGCGACGGCTCATCTTCATTAGAAGATGCGGCTTGGGTAGATTGTGATATTGAGGAGGCCTCTTGCGCAGAAGTGGTTGCTTGCACACTACTCGCCGCTTGCGAAGAGCCCCCATCTTCAGCCGCAAGAGCACTGCGAAGTGAATTTAGCGTCGAGAGCAGCATTTGAGTTTGTGCACTCATGTCACCCACGCTTGGCTGTAAAGCTCTCTGCTGCATCTGCAGCTCGCTCAGCGCTAGTCTGCAAATCTCTAACACCGAATATGTAAAAGCTCTCATGCGACGATTAACCATAGCAGGAATTGAGCTCTCAAGTAATGCTAAAGCTTGCTCTGGCGGCATAAATCTGCCATGCGTACGGTCAAGCAATCGCACAAGTGGAACTGCGCAAACAGTATGTGAAACTAATATTTCCTCAATCTGTGCCCTTATGACTTCGTTTGGTGAAGCTCGCAGCACAGCAGTCAGTATTTGCACGAGCGAGATGTTTGATAACCCACTCTCAGCATTACTGAACGAAACAAAGCTTTTAAGTCGTGTTGCATCAATGGGGATCTCTGTCAAAAGCTGATGGTTCATTACATTATGCAGATGTAACATGAGGTTATGCCTAGATTCATGGCTACCAGGCAAGGTATTTTGCGTATTTAATTGCTCATCTACGCGAAATAAAGCGTCTCTCACTGGTTGCGAAATAGGAGATGTCTGGCATTGGCTCGCCGCTGCCGCAGCCCTATTCTGCACGACATTCAATCGCCTCCCCCCTTCTTCAGCAGTTTCTACTCTATGCACAGCAGCAGAAAAGGCGCGATATTGTGATCGCAATAAATCAAGAGCTTCTCGCACTGAAGAGCCGGTGCTGCCATCTACCGGTGTTAATGATCTAGGTACTATAGGTATTGCTTCACGCCTTACAAGGCGGCTTATAGGTTGCCCACTTGCGCTTAGTGGTGGAGAAGATAGATCGACTAAAGTAGATGTCGCTACAGTATCATCTAATCGAGTTTCTACTGCAGTGGCTGCTTGAGAAAGTGGCGTACCAGATTGTGATAAGTTCACGCCAAACAATCGACTTGCGTTCTCCTCGGCTGCTCGAAGGCCTTCTCTTTCTCTATCAACAGATCGTTTCGCCATACTCAGATCATGCTCACGTGTACAGCGCATCTCTTTTATCTTGTCAGTTTGTGTAACATGTTGATAGCGAATGTTAAAATTTTGCAAAGATAACTCGGTGTCCTTAAGTTCTTCCTCTACTAACAGCAGCATTGTGTGGCGATGCAGCAGTGTTTGAACAGCAACCAACTGTGCTTCTATTGGCTGATGAGGCGCAGCACTTGCAACAGCAGCGCTATCAGCACGAATGAGCGCTCTTCTTTGAACTATCAAGGCTTCCCGCACAGCTGTCATGCTTGCCGCTCTCGAAGTAGAAGCACCCGCATCTCCCACTCTACCTTGCGTTAATGGTTGTTCATCAGAATTCCTGAGGCTTACAACAAGATTACGTAGATTCCCTTCATTCTGCCCGTCTAGCCGGCCTTCAAGCAATTCGCGCAGCTGTGGCACGGTAAATGTTCGTAAACTACTCGTATTCGCTGCTTGATCTGAACTTGACATTTTTTCTCCTCATCACGCAAATCGCTAAGGGGTAACATGCGCTTGTTAGCAGAACGGTTTATACGTATCCATCACTGCAGTGGCTTATAAGCTATTATCACAGCACGCATGCCGTTGCATTGAGCTCACAGCCAACAGCCGCAAAATCAAAAAAAGCAAGCTTTACTCTTTTTCTTTTATTAGCCACTTTTTATTAGCCACTTTTTATACAAAACTTAACGGCAGCAAAGTAAGTTAGACCGGATGCTACAAACAGCTACAACACGCAGATTTTCAAGAATAATAACGGAAAAGTCCCCTTGAAAAAGTGAAATAAAATATAGCCAGCCCAGCTATTTAGTCATAAATAACTTTATTGTTCATATGGATAAGCAAATACTCACTTAATGTATAATGGACTCCCTGCGCCGACTAGAGCGCTTTTTATCGGCGCGTGAGCGCTTGACTTAATCAAACGTGGCCTCTAGATTGTTCAGTGCGATGCTTCATACACTTTCGCTCATCCACAATCCCGATAGCACCTAATTTAAACTACGATTTTTGCTCAGCGGCAATGAGATACGGCGAATACGCGCCTCACAATGCAAGCCAGCGTAACTGGGCTAAAACAATAAAAAATGGAGTTATTATGAGTAAACCTAAGGCAAAATCTGCAGCAATTCTTGGCCTAAGCGTGATCATAGGGCTATCTTCTTTAGGCTTCTTTGTGCAACAAATGGCGGTAAAATTTAAAGAGTACGAGCGCGTTGTGACTGTAAAAGGTCTCTCGGAGCGCGAAGTGCAAGCCGATACGGTGATCTGGCCAATACAGTTTACCGCAGCTGACAACGATTTACCCAAACTACTTGAAACGGTAGACAATCACACTAAAGTTATTAACGCTTTTTTGCAGCAGCGCGGCATTCAAGAAAACGCTATTTCACACTCTTCGCCATCAGTCATTGATCGCAAGGCGCAACAATACGGTGAAAATCGCGCGGATTTTCGTTTTTTAGCAACTCAAACGCTCACCGTTTACAGCAAACAAGTCGCTCTCGTGCGCAGCCTTATCAAAGAAATTGGCGAGCTTGGCAAGCAAGGCATTGTTTTTAATTCCGAGCAATATATCAATCGCGTCGAATACAGCTTCTCTAAGCTTAACGAAATCAAACCAGCCATGATTGAAGAGGC
>JBOFXO010000257.1:0-7876 GCA_051654185.1 Vibrionaceae bacterium
TAACATGTCGCGCATTGAAACAGTAGCCATTTTACATCCTCTTGGGGTTAGGCCTCCATGTACCCCTCACAGCCGACCCAGCTTACAAAAAAAAGCAGGCACCCCGGCGCAGGTTGCGGTACATGTGTGAAATAAAAAAAGGTTTGTGTCTTTGCAAAAAACTGAGCAGAAAAGTTTCATTATGATCAGGCAGCAAATTCGCGGGGATTTATATCATAAAAGCAATAGTAAGATCCACCCTTTTACCGCGACTTTTCATGCAGCAAGTAAAGGCAGTTTCTAGCTAAGCGCGCGAGCAAAAAAGCATAAACGGCGAAAATCGTGGTCGCTAAAGCTGTCGCGCGCAAGCCACAAATAACGCACAGGCGCCTTTTTGCTAGCAGGCGTTAAATGCGGCGCGTAAAGCTTTAAGATCACAAGCACCGGCGAACAAAAAACGCAGCGCGCACGCCTATTTTGCCGAGAATAGCGGCAAAAACCATCAAGATCTAGATAAAAAGCCCCCTCAAGCAAGGACGCCTGTAGCGCGTTTTTTTGCTCAGCAAGCAGCAAAATAAGCAGCGCGGTTTTTACCTCAAGCGGCAGCCCCGTTTTAAAAAAAACAAGCAAAATTAACAGGCTAAATAGCAGGCGCACGCCGCCCTTTAACCAGTTTGACGGCTGCAGGTTGACATTAAAGCTGCTCTTTTCTGTATAAGACAATACGCTCTACCAAATTTGCTAGCGCTAAGTCATCGCTTGCGCCTTGGTGCATAAACCATTTAAAGAGAGTATTATCGTCGCAGTCGAGCAGTTTAATAAAGTCGCGCTGCTCATTTGGCAAAAGCGCATCAAAACAATTTTCAAAAAATGGCATCAGCAGCACATCAAGCTCTAACATGCCACGTCGGCAGCTCCATTTTACTTTTGCCCGCTCTTTTTCATCCAATATCATTCTTATCAACCTAAAATTTATACAATTTCTACTCACACGCTATCACCCACTGCCATTTTGACAACAAATAATTGCGCTTTCATCCCACAACAGTTTTAATTTGTCGCAAGTTCAATATCATCACTGCTGACATTCGCCGCCGCGCGCATTACCATTAGCAACAGCAAAAATAGACAAGGGTATGCTATGAACAGCTGGTACCACTCACATAATTTTAAACCTTTTTCTGTCGCCTCAAGCGCTCCTCGCCCAGCACTTGCCGTCGCCGCTTTGGACTCGTTTGCTTTAGTGCATGTTACCGGCGAAGAGGCTCTCACCTACCTGCAAGGACAACTGACCTGCGATCTGCACACACTCGCGCACCACAGCTCCATTCTCGGCGCGCATTGCGACGCGAAAGGTAAAGTTTGGGCAGTGCTGCGCCTTTTTTACCACATGCAAGGGATAGCCTATATTGTGCCACAATCTGTGCTAAGAACTCAGCTAGAGCAGATTGAAAAATATGCAGTTTTCGCCAAACTCACTTTCACAAGCAACAAACAAGTGCTACTTGGCGTGCTCGGAGAAAAAGCCGATAACACCATGCAAGCACGCTTTTTTGGCAAAGGCGATATTCGGGCGACACAAACCGGCACCGCTATTCGCATCGAGCCAAACCGCTGGCTGCTAGCTATCGACCCGCAAGAGGCTGACCAATTCATTAATGATCTTGGCGCGCGCGCCGATCTTTGCGACAGCACTTTATGGGAGCTGTATGAGCTCAATGCAGGGCTTCCTAATATCACTCAAGAGACCTGCAATGAATTTATTCCGCAAGCCATCAACTTACAGGCGCTCGATGCCATTAGTTTTAAAAAAGGCTGCTACACAGGACAAGAGACCGTAGCACGCGCTAAGTATCGCGGCATTAATAAGCGCGCCGCTTTTCTTTTAACCGGCGGCGATAGCGTTTTTCCAAAGCCCGGCGACAGCTTTGAGCGCAGCATTGATGGCTTTTGGCGATCAGGCGGAACCGTGCTGCGCAGTTTTCGCTTTAGCGATAACAAAGCAATGGCGCTGGTGGTACTGCCAAGCGATCTTGAGCCTAGCACTTACTATCGCCCATCAGGCAGCAGCGAGCACTGGCAAATCATCCCGCTACCTTATGAGCTTGATGACATCTAAGTTTTCCATTAGCATGAAAAACTTTGCTTCGTGCACATCGCAAGCACCACGGCTGCAATTTTAGGCACCCCTTGCGCAAACTGTTCGCGCGAAGCTTGCGCTCTCTTTATGCGAGCATTATTTTTTTACTTGTATGAACGGATAACATCATGAAATTTTTGCACACCATGCTGCGCGTTACCGATCTTGAGCGCTCTATCAATTTTTACACGCAAGTACTTGGCATGCGCGTATTGTCACGCACAGAGAACCAAGAATATCGATACACTCTTGTTTTTGTTGGATTTGAAGAAAATGGCGTCACGATTGAGTTGACCTACAACTGGGACACGGATAGCTATCAGCACGGCGACGCGTTTGGCCATATCGCACTTGGCTGCGATGATATCTATCTTGCTTGCCAAAAAATTGCGCAAAGCGGCGGTAATGTGACTCGTGAGCCAGGCCCTGTCAAAGGTGGAACCACACAGATCGCATTTATTACCGATCCTGATGGCTATAAAATCGAGCTTATTCAGAATGAAAAAGACGAGTGCAGCTGCAACTGATTGAGTTACAGCTCAATGCGACGCCCTTTTATGCCAGCCGATTTTACAACGCGGCTGGCAGAGGTTGTCGATGACCACGCAACAAAAAGCAGCGCTACTTGGTGATATTTTTCTTAGGATTTTGGCTGATATTCAGCAAAATAGCGGCCACCTAAAATTTGCGCCTCTTTAAGCGCACTCGGCGACAGCCCCTTGCCAATTTGATCTCGAAAATCAATCACTTCTGACATGCCATTGGCAGCGGCCGCAGAAAACCATGCATAAGCTTGCTTAAAGTCGTGCATGACCGAATCGCCCTGCGCATAGATCAGCCCAAGCAAAGATTGCGCTTTCGGGTTCCCCTGCTCAGCAGCTTTACGCGTCCATTTCAAGCCAAGTTTATTGTCTACCTGCACGCCAAAACCTTTAAAATACATGGCGCCTAAATTTTGCTGCGCTTGAGGATGCCCAAGTGTTGCAGCCTGCTCGTACCAACGCGCGGCTTGATGGTAATCTTGGGCGACGCCCAGTCCCTTTTGATACATTAAACCCAAACGATTTTGTGCTTCAATGTGCCCCTGCGCGGCAGCTCGCTGGTAATAGGCAACCGCCTGCTTAAAATTTTTGCGACTTTCATACACACTGCCAAGACGATATTGCGCCGCAGCTTCGCCGCGATTGGTCATTTCGCGCAGCTTTTGGCCGGCCTGCTTAAAGTCTTGCGCTACCATCTCTTTATCAAAATAGAAAATACTTTTGCTCTTTTCTTGAGCTGTTGTTTCTGCGTTTTCGTCCTCGTCGTCCTCTAGATCTTCATCATCTAAGGCTGATTTGCTTGACAACTCTTCAACAAGATCTGTGTCATCCGCGCTCTCTTTAGCCTGCGCGCTCACAGAGATATTGGCCAAAACAAGTGCAAAAATTAAAGCTAAGTAATTCATTTTCATAAAAAGACACCTATTTCACAGCAAAAGGCTCGTAATAAAACGCAATCAAAGCAAATGCGGGTCAACAAGCCTGCAGCGCTTTATTGCAAAAACCTCGTGGAGGTAGTCGTATTTTAAACACGAGCAACAAGCGTGCATAGCAAAACATTTCCTATGCATTGTTTTTGTTATTTTTTTGCTGAAAATAGCAATCCGTAAGGCGGCGCAAAAACAGTTACGATGCCTTAGCCTCGCTCTTCACCTCGCGTTTTTTAACGCGCTTTTTCGCCGCGTTTTTTGTCTTTTTATCTTTGTCCTTTTTCTTTTTCACAAATTGCGCTTTTTTATGCTTTGGCTTTAAGCCGTCAATAGTACGCTCTTTAAGCTCTTCTTCCATGTAACGGGCAATTTTTTCAATCAAAGGCTGATCGTGCGCCTCAACGAGCGAAATGGCGATGCCTTTTTTGCCTGCGCGCGCAGTACGCCCTATGCGGTGCAGATAAACGTCGGCGCGGCGCGGCAAGTCAAAATTTATCACGTGTGAAATATCAGGTACGTCAATTCCCCGCGCTGCCACATCAGTTGCGATCAGCACATTAATTTCACCTTTTGTAAACTTTTCAACAGCTTGTGTACGCTTAGCCTGCGCCATCTCCCCTTGCAGCCAGCCACAAACAATCTTTTCTTTTTGCAACTCTTCGCGCAGCTGCGCTAGGCGCTCGCGCGTTTTAACAAAAACTATCGTGCGCTGCGCTTGATTGGCCAAAATCGATTTAAGCAGTGCATTTTTGTGCGCCATATCGTCACAGCGATAATACCACTGGGTAATTTTTTTGCGCTCACGCCGCGGCGGCTCGACATTGACATCAATCGGATCGGTCAAAATCGCCGCTTTAAACTGCGCAATACCAGCCCCTTCTAAAGTGGCGGAAAAGAGCATGCTTTGCTTTCGCCAGCGGCATTCATTGCCGATTTTCTCAACAATTGCGCCAAAACCCATATCTAGCATGCGATCTGCTTCGTCGAGCACCAAGCTTTCAATGGCACGACAATCAAAGCGTTCAGCTTCAATGTATTCCATCAGCCGCCCAGGCGTTGCAACTACGATATCTTGCGTTTTACCTAAAATATCAGCATGCACATCGTAAGAGATCCCACCGGTGATGGTGACAATCTTAAGCGCAGTGTGTTTTGCTAGCGCCTGCGCCTGCTCGGTAACTTGCATGGCAAGCTCACGCGTTGGCGTCAAAATCAAAGCGCGCGCAGGCCCTGGTTTTTTTCTTGGAAAATCAAGTAAATACTGTAAAAGTGATAAAACAAACGCCGCGGTTTTTCCCGTGCCCGTCGGCGCGCAGGCAAGCACATCGCGCCCTTCCATTGCCGCTGGAATAACCTCTTCTTGCACGGCAGTCGGACGCTCAAAACCAAGCTCTTCGATTGCGAGCTGCAAAATAGGATCTAATTCTAATTGCGCAAAAGTTCGCACACATTTTCTCCACTCAAAATTTGGCGCCGATTATACCCAATCAGGGGGCTTTTAGATAAAAATCTTTTGTCAGCGCTATAAACTGCGCGCTTTTCGCGCCCTCTTTCATTAATGTAATAAGCTCTGTCATCACGAGCGGAGCAACTGAGTGAGGTTTAGGCGAAAAGGTAAGAGTGAATAAAAAAAGTTTGGCCGCCTTGTGCTGCGTGGTTTTCACCGCTGCTGCGCGCGTACAATAAAGATCAAATTCCTTAGCCTGCAGGATCATGTTTTGCGCAGCAAGAATGGGCAAAATCAGGTTTGCTTGACCGCCGACGCACAATCTGTCACTTAAAATCTGCAGCAGCTCCCTGTGTGAAAGCTCTTTTGTGTGGCGAGCCATAGCGCGCGCAGGATCTAAAGACGGCTCTCCTGAGCAAAAATAGGGTAAGTTACAGATAATGAGCTCAAATTTTTGCACGGTTTGCCAAGTGCGCGCATCCTGCCACAATACTTTAACGCGCGAGCTCCACGGCGAGTTTGCAGCATTTTGCTGCGCCCAGCCAAATGCCCCCTCATCTATCTCAAGCGCTGTGATGGTAGCTGTGCTAAAACGCTGCGCCATCATTAAGGCCAACACCCCAGTGCCTGTACCAATATCTAAAATTGTGCGAGGAGCACTTGCCTCAACCCAGCTGCCAAGTAGCACAGCATCTGTGCTCACGGGCATGCCGCAGCCAGTATCATTAATTGCAAACTTCTTAAAACGAAATTGGTAAGCCATAAATTAAATATGCAATCCTAACAAAATTACACAGCTTTACCGCAAAATTTACCTGCAGCAAGCAATCATGATAACCAATTAAAAGTGCTACAAATTTTTGCACTGACAAATATTAGTGCACCAATAAAAGCCACTTTTTTAGTGTTTAAGATCACAAAAAAAATTAATTTCAGCATAAAACACTGTTTTTTTCTGCAAATTTGCCCATTTGGCAAAATTTTGTAATTATAAAAACTTGTAATAAAGAGTTATCTGCGAGCATTTATGTTTATCTGATCAACGCTTTCTCCTACCACCAAAACAGGGCTACGACATGCAAAAAAAATTAAATATGAAGGACATCATAGCGTTAGGCTTCATGACGTTTGCATTCTTTTTAGGTGCAGGAAATATCATTTTTCCACCACTTGCAGGACTGCACTCAGGCGAGCAGCTGCTGCCCGCAACACTTGGCTTTTTGATCACAGCGGTTGGCTTGCCTTTAACCGGCATCATCGCGGTCGCGGTAAGCGGCGGCTGGCTTAAATTGATAGATGCGCTCCCCGAAAAAACAGCGCTTTTCATTTCTGTCGCCATGTTTGTCATTATTGGGCCTGCGTTTGCCGCCCCTCGAGCAGGACTTGTCGCTTATGAGATGGGATTTAAACCCTTTATCGCCGAACCTTCTGCATTACAACTCGCCATTTTTTCTCTTGTTTTTTTTGCTATCGCCGCCTTTTTTTCTGCTTACCCTGGAAAACTAATTGATTCTATTGGTAAATTACTAACGCCAGTGCTGTTTATTGGCCTTGCTGTGCTATCAATCGCCGCGTTCACCACGCCACAAGCGCCAATCAGCTTAGCGCAAGGCGACTATGTCACTAAAGCCTTTTCCACCGGGTTTTTAGAAGGTTACAATACAATGGACACCTTCGGCGCGCTGATCTTTGGCATGCTGATCGTCGATATCATTCGTAAAAAAGGGATCACCTGCGCTAAAACAACGCGTAATTATCTGGTGATCGCAGGCCTTATTGCCGCTGCAGGACTTATCTTCGTTTATGTGTCACTTTTTTATCTTGGCGCAACGAGCAGCACAGTTGCAGGAGACGCAACAAATGGCGGGCAAATTTTAACCAGCTACGTTACAGCGCTTTTTGGCCCTTACGGCACCGCTGTTCTTGCTGTGATCATTGTGCTTGCCTGCTTAACTACCGTTATTGGCCTTCTTAGCGCCTGCGCTAAGTACTTCAGCACACTGACAAAATTCACATATAATCAATGGGTTATTGCTTTAAGCTGTACCTGTGCACTGGTTGCAAATGTTGGTCTAACGCAGCTTATCACGATTTCTGTTCCTGTTTTATTTGCCCTTTATCCGGTTGCTATCATGCTGATAGTGCTAGCATTTTTCAAAACCAGACTGACAGATCCCGAGCAAGCCTACCGCATCGTATTAAGCGTTGCTTTTAGTTTTGCACTGCTTGACGCTGCAAAAATCGCAGGCGTTGATATGTCGCTGTTTAGCAAATTGCCGCTGTTTGATTTTGGCATGGCGTGGCTCATCCCAAGTACCCTTTCCTTAGCTTTTATCCTATTGACAGGAAAAGCAAAAAAAGCGCTTACCCTGACTAAGTGAACTTTTTTTAAACGGATGGCGCAAAGTTTTTTGCGCCTTTTTTATTAACACATTGCGCAAAACACACCTTCTTTTGCTCGCCTCACAATCGTTTTTTTGCATGTGATTTTGATCATGTTGCTGTAAAACTCTTCAAAAAATGCATTCTTAGCAAAAAGTAAGCTAACATAATGCCAGCCAGAGGAGAGTTACTATGTTGAAACGTTTTATCACTATCACAGCTTTAGCAGCAGTCTGTTTAAGCTTTAGCGCTAGAGCCGATAGCCTATCAACCATCACAGCAAGCCTTGCAAAATACGGCATTACCGTAAGTAAAGTTGTCCCTGTCCCAATCGCGGGCATGTTTGAAGTGACCACTGAAACGGGAATTTTGTACACCAACAGCGATGCCACTTATTTTATTTACGGGCAGCTGTTTGATGCCAAAAGCAAAGATCTTGTTAATCTCACAGAGATCT
>JBOFXO010000258.1:0-1436 GCA_051654185.1 Vibrionaceae bacterium
AACAAACACATCATCTTCAATGCGAGTTATTGATTTGTTTGCACCGTCATAATTGCAAGTAATTGTTCCAGCACCTAAATTAACACGAGCACCAATTTGACCTTCACCAACATAGGTAAGATGGTTAGCCTTAGATCCTTCGCCAAGCTGAGAATTTTTGATCTCAACAAAATTGCCCACATGCACGTTTTGCAAAAGGCGAGTCCCAGGGCGAAGCCTTGCAAATGGTCCAATTTTACTCGCCTCGCCAATCACTGCGCCATCGATAACGCTGTACGCTGCTACCACGACGCCATCTGCAATTTCACAGTCTTTAAGCTGGCAGCCTGCACCAATCACCACATTGCTGCCCAGCTTAACCACACCTTCAATAACAACGTTGACGTCAATTTCAACATCCCTTCCAAAATGCAATTCGCCGCGCAAATCAAATCTAGCCGGATCTCGCACCATGACGCCAGCAGCCAGCAAGCGCTCAGCTTGCAAATGCTGATATGTGCGCTCAAGCTTTGCTAGCTGCACGCGATCATTCACGCCTTCAACCTCGAACGCGTGACGCGGGTGAACCACTGCGATTTTACGCCCTTCGCTGTACGCCATCGCAATAATATCGGTAAGATAAAATTCACCTTGCGCATTATCGTTATTTAGCTGCGAAAGCCAGCGGCGCAGATCTTTGCCTGTTGCAGCCAAAACGCCAGTATTAACTTCAGTGATTTTCTTTTGCTCGCAAGAGGCGTCTTTTTCTTCAACAATACCAATAACTTCATCGCCCGTGCGCATAATACGGCCATAACCTGTAGGCTTATCCAAAATCACGGTGAGCAGCGCGATCCCACCTTTTGGCTGTGCTTGGACTAGCTCTAGCAAAGTATCTTTTGCAATAAGCGGTACATCACCATACAAAATTAAAATTTGCTCATCATCAGCGAAAAATGTGGACGCCATATTGACCGCGTGCCCTGTTCCAAGCTGCTGCTGCTGCAAAACCCAATTGATATTTTCGTCAGCCAGTGCCGCCTGCACTTTTTCACCACCGTGCCCGTAAACCACATGCACATTTTGCACATTGATCGTGCGACACCTTTCAACCACATGCTTTAGCATCGGCTTGCCAGCCAAAGAATGCAGCACTTTAGGCAGGGCAGAGTACATTCGCGTCCCTTTTCCTGCAGCAAGCACAACAGCACTTAACGTCATAAAAACCTACCTACCGATTATTTTGATAAGAAACAAGCTTACCCTTTTTTACATAAAGGCAGTAGCGCACTTAACAAAATTGAAAACTTCATCCATTAAACGGCGTTGTTGCCTAAATAAATGAACCTTAAGCCTTTGATGCAATCAGATCCTGTGGATACTAAACAGGAACCGTCATCAAATGGGCAAATCTAAGCATCGCATCACCAATTGGCCGCAGTATAACAAAGCGCTGA